>NZ_JAVRCD010000009.1:55533-179659 GCF_034530895.1 Nostoc sp. DedQUE08 | reverse complement strand
AGAAGGAATAAAGCTGTACTGAGTTTTTTTCAAAAATCAAATATGAGTCCTATAGGAAATCTATCTGCTAGAAGACTGATTTCCATAACTTGTTTTCTTGGATACATATTTCCTTTTATCCCTTTAGTGCGTAAATTTTAGAGATAACAGTGTTTAGTAAGAGTAAATGTTGGATATATTTGCCAAACCAAAATATCATAATCTTTGTTTAGGCATTAAACTCGCGACTCAAGGCTAAAAGTATGACTTTATCGATCGCACATTTGGGGCCTCCCGGTACTTATGCAGAACAAGCAACTATTTTTTATGCCAACTGGTTGAGCAAAAGTAGGGCAATTGAAGCTAGATTATGCCCCTATCCCAGCATTTCCCAATCACTGCAAGCCGTTGCGAATGGTCAAGCGCAGTTGGCTGTTGTACCAGTGGAAAATTCTATTGAAGGAAGTGTTACTACAACACTAGATACACTTTGGCAATTGGACAGTTTGCGAATTCAGTTGGCTTTGGTATTACCCATTGCCCATATGTTAATTTCTTGTGCGTCTAATTTAGATAGGATTAAAACTGTTTACTCTCACCCACAAGCTTTGGCACAATGTCAGGGATGGTTAGAGCGGTTTCTGCCGACTATACAGATTATTCCTAGCAATTCTACAACCGAAGCACTACAGCGATTGGAGCAAGAGACAACAACAGCAGCGATCGCTTCTAGCAGAGCGGCTCAACTCTACAAATTGCCGATACTTGCCAGTAACATCAACGACTATCCAGAAAACTTTACTCGTTTTTGGGTAGTAAGTCAGGGGGAGGTAGACGCTGGATACCAAGCAACAAAAGCGGCTGCTAGTCACACATCGCTGGCTTTTAGTATGCCTGCCAACACACCCGGAGCATTGGTCAAACCTTTGCAAATATTTGCTCAACTAGGGATTAACCTCAGCCGGATTGAATCTCGTCCGACGAAGCGATCGCTAGGCGAATACTTGTTTTTCATGGATTTAGAAGCAGATGTCAAGGAAGCACAAATGCAATCTGCTTTAGCAGAATTAACTACCCACACAGAGATTTTAAAAATTCTTGGCGCTTACAATGTTTTACCGATCGCCGCCGTTACTTAAAAAGTTAGAAGTTATTTGTTAAGAGTTATCATTTATGATTTACCAGTTTTCAGCTAGAAAATATAAATTATAAGTTGTCGAGCTTTTATTTTTGTTTTTCTTCCTTACTCCTCACTTTTCACTAAATGTATCTTTGAGAACAGCGCGAGCTGCCAAGTGATTCCGAGTAGAAGTTAAAATTTCTGCTTCCCGCTCTAGACGGGTTACAGTATCTTGCATTTCTAACAATAATTGCTGCTCTGCGGCGACACCATAAAGATTACTGGCTACCCAATAAGATAACTCTGTTGGTAGATCGGGCAAATCTTCTGGCAATTCAATATTTTGTTCGGTTAATTTGGCTGACAGACGCACCACATCTCGCAGTAGTTGTTCTACTTCAGTTGATAAAGGTCGCAAATCTTTAGTCGGTGGTTGGTCTTCAATCCATTCAACTAAGCCAACGCGATATGGCTTTTCCCGAACATACTCTAAGACACGAAATCTTTGCTGCCCTAAAGTCATCATCTTGATCCGATCGTCTGGCAGCCGTTGGTGATGAATGATTTCAGCACAGCAACCAGTGTTTGCAATTGTACCTTTGACTGGATCGAACATCAAAACCCCGAACCTGCGATCGCTCTCCAAAATCGTATTCATCATGATTCGGTAGCGAAATTCAAATATGTGCAGGGGTAATGGCCTGGTAGGAAACAGAACTACTTCGGGTAACGGGAACAGAGGTAGTTCGCGAACTGCAATTTTAGAAGATGATGTCATTGTTACTTTGGTATAAACTTAATCTTTAAAATTTCTTTTTCTCTGCTTTTCCCGTACTTTATCTACATTCTATCATTTGTTTCCTAGCTAAATAAAAGCCCTGAGATATATTTCTTCAGGGCTGTGTAAATATTCATACTAATGTAATTTGTCTTTTGTCCTTTGTCCTTTGTCATTAGCAAAGGACAAATGACCAATGACTAATGACTAAATTAAAGTTTGACTTCAATATCTACACCCGATGGTAGATCCAATTTCATCAGGGCATCAATAGTCTTAGAAGAGGGCTGGTAAATGTCAATAATCCGGCGATGAGTACGGGTTTCAAAGTGCTCCCGTGAATCTTTATCTACGTGGGGCGATCGCAGCACACAATAGATCCGGCGTTTTGTTGGTAAAGGAATTGGGCCTATAGCTGTAGCGTTGGTGCGGTTAGCTGTGTCTACAATCTTCTCGCAAGATGTATCTAATAAGCGCCTGTCAAAGGCTTGTAAGCGAATTCTAATCTTCTGCTGCTGTAGAGTTGCCATCTTTAATTTTCCAGGTTCTGCGTAATTAGGGGAGTATTTACAGGTTAACGGTTACAAGTTATCGGTTACAGAAAACTATTACCTGTCCCCTGTAACCTATTACCTTATTTATAAGAGGGAAGAGAAAGGAGCAGAGAGGCAAAATACATACCATCTCTGCTCCTTTGTGATGAGCAAAAAGGTGCTTGCTACTTGATAATTTTGGAGACGACACCAGCACCGATGGTGCGACCACCTTCGCGGATAGCGAAGCGCATTCCTTGTTCAATCGCGATCGCGTTGATCAATTCTACTGTCATCTTGATGCGATCGCCTGGCATCACCATTTCTACTTCTTTGCCTTCATCGGAGGTGTAAGCTTTGATGGTGCCAGTTACATCAGTTGTCCGCACATAGAACTGGGGACGGTAACCAGCGAAAAAGGGAGTCTTACGACCACCTTCTTTTTCTGTTAGGACATAAACCTCACCTTCAAATTCATTGTGAGGTTTAATCGAACCAGGTTTGGCGATAACCATACCCCGTTCAATATCAGCCTTCTGGATACCCCGGAGTAGTACGCCAGCGTTATCCCCAGCCATACCTTGGTCGAGACTCTTCTTGAACATCTCAATACCAGTTACGGTAGTGGCGCGAGTATCTCTGATACCCACTAGTTCAACGTTATCACCAACTTTGACTACACCGCGCTCAATCCGACCGGTGGCGACAGTACCACGACCTGTAATTGAGAAAACGTCTTCTACAGCCATCAGGAAGGGTTTATCAACATCCCGCTCAGGAGTGGGGATGTAAGAATCTACAGCATCCATCAATTCGTAGATTTTGTCTACCCAAGGATTTTCACCGCGTTTGGTCTTGGGATTCTTGGTCATTGCTTCTAGAGCTTGCAGACCAGAGCCTTTGATAATGGGGATATCATCGCCAGGGAAATCGTAGCTAGAAAGCAGTTCTCTAAGTTCTAGTTCTACTAGTTCCAAGAGTTCTGGGTCATCCATCAAATCTTCTTTGTTCAAGAAGACAACCAGACTGGGAACGCCTACCTGTTTTGCCAACAGGATGTGTTCGCGGGTTTGGGGCATAGGGCCATCGGTAGCAGCAACTACGAGGATACCTCCGTCCATTTGGGCAGCACCGGTGATCATGTTCTTCACATAGTCAGCGTGCCCTGGACAGTCTACGTGAGCATAGTGCCGACTTTCGGTTTCATACTCTACGTGAGCAGTATTGATGGTAATACCCCGTGCCTTTTCTTCTGGGGCATTATCAATTTGGTCGTAGCCCTTAGCTACAGCTTGACCAAGAGCTGCCAATGTCAGGGTGATGGCTGCTGTCAAGGTAGTTTTACCGTGGTCAACGTGGCCAACTGTACCGATATTAATGTGGGGTTTATTCCTTTCAAACTTTGCGCGTGCCATGAATGCTCATTTCCTTATTTTAACTAAGCGTTCCCTTTGCTTTTTGCAATGATAGTTTCAGCTACGCTGCGAGGCACCTCTTCGTAGTGGCTGAACTCCATCGTGAAGGTACCCCGACCTTGCGTTTTTGACCGAATATCAGTGGCGTAGCCAAACATGCTCGCCAATGGAACTTTGGATGTTACCTTAGCGAGTCCCTTTTCGGTGCTTTGGCTTTCAATCTGCCCTCGGCGGGTGTTAAGGTCGCCAATGACGTTCCCCATATAGTCTTCAGGAACTTCAACTTCAACTTTCATCATAGGTTCTAAGATGACAGGTGAAGCTTTCAGTACAGCCTCCTTCATCGCCATTGAGCCAGCGATTTTGAAAGCCATTTCGGAAGAGTCTACATCGTGGTATGACCCATCAATTAGCGTTGCTTTAACGTCAATCAATGGATATCCAGCTAGAACACCGGATTCACAGCTTTCTTTCATTCCTTGTTCTGCGGGGCCAACGTACTCTTTAGGTACTGTACCGCCAGCAATTTTGGAAACGAATTCAAAGCCAGTACCGGGTTCTCCAGGCTCCAAATTGATCACAACGTGACCGTATTGACCTTTACCACCACTTTGGCGGATGAATTTGCCCTCAACTTTGTTCACAGCTTTCCGAATTGTTTCTCGGTAAGCTACTTGTGGGGCACCTACATTCGCTTCCACCTTGAATTCTCGTAACATCCGGTCTACTAGAATTTCTAGGTGTAGCTCTCCCATTCCCGCGATCACGGTCTGGTTTGTTTCCGGATCGACGCGGACACGGAAGGTGGGGTCTTCTTCTGAGAGAGATTGCAGAGCCTTGGACAGTTTGTCCATGTCGTTCTTGGTTTTGGGTTCAACCGCCACCGAGATCACAGGCTCAGGAATGAATAGGGATTCCAGAATTACTGGCGATCCATCATCACAGAGTGTGTCACCTGTCAAGGTGTCTTTCAATCCCAGAGCTGCTCCTAAATCACCCGCTCGCAGTTCATCGACATCTTGCCGATCGTCTGCCTTCATTAGAACTAAGCGGGAAATCCGTTCTTTTTTATTCTTACTAGCGTTGAGAACGTAGCTGCCCTTTTTCAGGACACCAGAATAAACGCGAACAAATGTCAGGCGACCGTAAGGGTCAGCCATAATCTTGAATGCCAGAGCTGCTAAGGGTTCGTTGTCATCAGCCCGCCGCTCAACAGTATCGCCATTGGGCAGTAAGCCTTGAATCGGCGGTACTTCACTTGGCGCTGGCAGGTAATCTACAACGGCATCCAGCATCAACTGCACGCCTTTGTTTTTGAATGCTGAACCACAAAGTACTGGTACAATCGTTCCCGCAATTGTGCCTTTACGCAGGGCAGTCCGAATTTCCTGTTCTGTAAGTTCTTCGCCCTCGAAGTACTTAGTCATCAGAGCATCATCGGTTTCTGCTGCGGCTTCTATAAGCTTGGTGCGGAATTCTTCTACCTGCGCTTGCAATTCTTCCGGGATATCGGTTTCCTGGATATCAGTACCTTGGTCATTTGCGTAAATATACGCGCGTTGCCCTACTAGGTCAACAATACCTCGGAAGTCATTTTCACTACCAATTGGTAGTTGAATGGCGATCGCATTGGCCCGCAGGCGATCGCGGATTTGGTCGTGAACTTTATAAAAGTTCGCTCCGGTGCGATCCATCTTGTTGATAAAGGCTATCCGAGGAACTTTGTAGCGTTCTGCTTGACGCCACACTGTCTCAGACTGCGGTTGCACGCCGCCCACAGAACAAAATACTGCGATTACACCATCCAACACGCGCATGGAACGCTCAACTTCAATTGTGAAGTCTACGTGACCCGGAGTATCGATAATGTTAATTTGATGATCTTTCCAACTGGTACTGATGGCAGCGGCAGTAATGGTAATTCCCCGTTCCCGCTCCTGCTCCATCCAGTCTGTGACGGCAGTTCCTTCATGAACTTCGCCAATTTTATGAATTATCCCAGAGTAAAATAATATTCTCTCTGTTGTTGTTGTTTTGCCCGCATCTATATGCGCCGCAATACCAATGTTGCGTACTTTCTCTAGCGGGATCGTGCGTGCCACAGCTACCTCCTATAGTTTTTGCCTCATGATATCTTGTATATTACTCTTTGTTAAGATTCTATACTTTTAGGGAAAACCGTCTTTTTGTGTAAATCTACGATATACCGCTTCGGCAAGGCGATATATCGTTTTTTTACTTAGTAACGATAGTGTGCGAATGCTTTGTTAGCTTCCGCCATCCGGTGCGTTTCTTCGCGTTTGCGAATCGCATTGCCAGTTTCGTTGGCAGCATCCATTAACTCATTTGCCAATTTGCTGGCCATTGTCCGGCCTGGTCTGGAGCGGGAATATTGCACTAACCAACGCAGTGCTAGGGTAGTGCCCCGTTCTGTACGCACTTCCATTGGTACTTGGTAGGTTGCTCCACCAACTCGCCGAGCTTTTACTTCTACTAAAGGCGTGGCATTTCGCACTGCTCTTTCAAAGGTTTCCAAAGCACCAGCACCAGTGCGTTCTTCAATAGTTTTTAATGCATCATAAACAATGCGTGCGGCAAGTGATTTTTTGCCATGACGCATGATCCGTCTGATAATCATGCTCACAAGGCGACTATTATATACTGAGTCAGACGGAACTGGGCGCCTTTGAATAACACCACGACGAGACATACTTCACCTTTAATTCGGAATTGGCAACGAAATTATATGCTATCAAACAGCGGAAACTAAAAGCGGTAGAACCCAACCCTCAGACTTCCTCAATTTTTTCACCCGTTGCAGCAAGGCTGACTTATTTACTGCCAATTTTGGATTTTGGATTTTGGATTAAAATTTGATATATATTCCGATCCCAAGGATCTGAAAAAATCAAAAGTCTTTAAGCCTAATTCCCTTGTGGGTTCGACCAATCCAAAAGACGCTCGATAACTCGCTAACGCTACGCTATCGTAAATCTAAAATCTAAAATTGTTTGACTTGCTATCTGCAACTAAATACTCAAGGCGACAAGATTATAAACTTTAATGTTCAGATGAGAAATTAGCTGTATATTACAGGATTTTCCTCCTCAGAACTTCTACACTTGCTCGCTTAGTGTAGATGTAGCTTGCTTGATTTTTTGAAACAGACTTTAGCAGCCTTCATAACTACTGTTAGAACAAAGACGGCGCTCCTTCTTTTGCCCTTCAGCTTTTTTCAGGTAGACGATTAATCGTGTTGGATGCGATTAATCGCCCGATCCTATTTTTTCGCTTCTTTAGGACGCTTGGTTCCATACTTGGAACGGCCTTGCTTGCGGTCTTTAACTCCGGCTGTATCTAGGGTGCCACGGATAATGTGGTATCTCACGCCTGGTAGATCCTTAACCCGACCGCCACGAATCATCACAACTGAGTGTTCTTGTAAGTTGTGACCAATGCCTGGAATGTAAGCTGTGACTTCAAATCCAGAGGTAAGTCTGACTCTTGCTACTTTGCGTAGGGCTGAGTTAGGCTTTTTTGGTGTGGTCGTATATACTCTGGTACAAACTCCCCGACGTTGGGGACATTGTTTCAGAGCCGGGGACTTGGTTTTCTGACGCGCTTGTTCGCGCTCATTTCGTATTAGCTGCTGTATTGTTGGCATGAGTTACAGCGCGTAAAGCTGCTTATGGTCTAAGTTTTAACAAATCCTGATTATATCTTTTTTGACGGCTTTATGTCAATTGCTATTTTTCCTTAGCGATCGAACATCTGTTTTTTGAATTGTTCAATCATTAAGGACTCAAGGAGAAAGAATTGCCACAGCCACAGGTAGCGATCGCCTGGGGATTGTGGAAGCGAAAACCACCACCCATTAAGTCTTCTGAATAATCAACTTTCAAACCGTTGAGGTAATTTAAGCTTGCGGCATCTATGACCACTTGAATCTCATCCAAGTCGAAAACCTGGTCGTCTACTTTTATTGTTTCATCGAAGGACATATCATAAAAGAACCCGGAACAACCACCTGGTTTTACTGCCAATCGAAACAAGACATTTGGCTGCTTGGACTTTATTCGCCCAATCTCACTTACGGCTGCTTGACTCAGATGAATCATGGAACTCGTTTTTTGCAATTGAATACCCCATCTTCCATTTTACAGATAGGTTGACCCTTGCTTGTGTAAAATTCCAAATCACCAAAGGCATGAGCGCGATCGCTATTATTACATTTATAACACTAACATGCTTCAGTCCCTACCTAGTCAAGGTGGGGACTTCTGGGGTGTAGTAGTTCGTTTACAAAGACGGTTTACCCAAACAAAAATGTATTCAGTTTTGGGGTTAGAGCTTTAATAGCGTTCTTTTGGTTTTAATCTTTGGTACGGGCATAGTCATCTTGGTAGCGGATAATATCATCTTCTCCCAAGTATTCGCCATTTTGGACTTCAATCAATACCAAGGGGATCACGCCAGGATTCTCTAAACGATGAGATGTACATTGGGGTACATATGTTGACTCATTATTGCTCAGTAGTACTTCTTTCTCACCACAAACTACTCTAGCTGTACCAGAGACGACAATCCAATGTTCGCTGCGGTGATGGTGCATTTGTAGACTGAGGCGGTGTCCGGGCTTAACTTCGATGCGCTTAATTTTGTATCCGCGCCCTTCTTCTAAAACTGTAAAAGCACCCCAAGGACGTAATTCAGTTGCAGCAACGCCCCTGGAAGTTATGTTTGGAGGGAGGTGTAGAGTTTCAGTCTGTGTAGTTTCTTGATATCGAGCCATAGTTACCTCATTTGAAGACATAACAAACCGTTGGTACTCTTAATTATTGATAAAAAAATCTGGCGCTATCTTGCAACCTTGGAAATCAGCAATTTTGTCGCACTTTGATAAACATAGCAAAATCAAACCTGATGGTGTAAACCATTACTACTAAAATTCTGATGTTTACACCAAGTCTTCATCAAGCAAAATGATAGCTTGTTCTAAACTTTAAAAAAGATGGGGCATGGGGCATTGGGCATTGATGATTTAGATCCCTATTCCCTGTTTTCCATTCCCTCATTTTCGTGGTTGTAGGAAAATACCAATTCCGTTGTGAACACGAGCAGCGGTACTGGGCGATCGATCGAGTAGTTGCCCTCCTAAGTAGAGGCTGGTAGAACTACCGCCATCTAAATTTAAAGCATTCACACAGCCCATGAGTTGCATCAATTGAGCATGTTCTGCCAAATTAGGCCCATAACCGCCGACACGATTATGTGTGGCAGTAATCATCAGTGTGCCTGTTTCTGTTGTGCAAATACCGCTACGAATAGCTTTTTCGGCAATAAAGGCATTGCTGAATTTTTCGCCTTTGGCATCAAGAACAATTTGACGATTTTGGACTAATAGCGGCCCAGCACCGATAATGTGGGGATAACGACTAAAATCTGTAGGAACAGTGGTGCTGGAAATACTTACTGTGGTTCCAATAGGTAGCTGGGAGGCAGCACTAGCAGCGTTGGCGCGTAAGGCTAGTAGGTAGCCATCCTGGGGAATGGGAATCGGCGTCTCACCAACTTTGCCGCCTGGTAGCTGATTAATAATTTGATCTTTCTGCACCACTAAGATAATTTCGTTATCCGTTAAGGGCGTGTAAGTTGCTCCCCAAGCTGAGGTGTAACGAGCAATGCCACTTTGAATGTAACCACTGTTGAGAAATAGAATTGGTAAGCGCTGGTCATTTGCTGCAATTAAAGTTTCTTCTAAAGTGAGACGACTGAAGTAAAATTGGCCTGAATTATTCCAAGCGATCGCACCCCGGTTAAGAATCGGGCCTGATAACCACTGATTATCCCGACGAATCGCACCCAATGGCAATTTATTATTACGGTTAAAATAACCACCATTAATTCCAGCTACTGCTAAGTAACGTTGTGCTGTTTGAATTAAGGGAGCAGTACCCGCAAGTCCATCAGGACTAGCCCATATAGGTTTCAATGTTAGCCCAAATTTGCGGGGATTAACTTCTAACCATACGACTGGAAAGCGTTCTGTGCCTAAGTTGACATAATGCTGTCGCCAGTTCAATCCTGGGGCCCAAGTAATATCTCGTTCTTCTAGAGGATCGGGTCGAATATTGATAATCAGGCGATTGGGGTTATCTATAGTACTAAGTTGAGGCGATAGACCAAAGGGAACGCTCAGACTAATAATCGTTTGGTTTTTCACCACCTCTACTTTTTGAATCAGTGGTTCAGGTGCTGCTGGTATTGGTTGTGTTGGTGTAACTGGTAATAATTGTTTGAGCAAGTTTGGCAGCAATGTTGGTGCTGCTGCTGGTGGCTGGGGAGTATAGCGTTCTATCAAAACGGGTTCGGCGATTCCATCAAGAGTAATTGTCCACTTTCGATTTGGTGGTGCAGTGGGTTTGGGAGTTGGCGTGTCTGGATCGGAGGATGGAGTTTGGGGTTTGGCGATCGCTGACCCTTGTACAACTTGCCAGGGAGTGGGACGATCTAAATTGACAAGAATCCGAGTCTGTTGCAAAGGAGTACTTGCCTCTGGAGGTTCCTGACTCTGAACAATATTTGTGATTTGTGTTTTTGGGGTAGCAATCACCAAAGTGTTGCCATTAGCTTGAATTTGCCAGCCAGATGTTTGAGCAAAATTAGTGATATCCAGATAGCGATATGCTCCTAGTAACCTAGTGGCTAATACCAGTGGCTTTGTCACCGACGAAAACCACTGTATTGGTTGCTTCGCTGAATTACTACTGTTTAAGAAATTTACTCCAATTAATTGCCTGAATGCCCCATCACTGAGATGAGTTGTCACCTGTCCAGATTTTCCAGGTCGCTGTAACCAAGTTCCTGGTAAAGTACGACCATTGAGGGAAATTTGATTACCAGAGGATGCCACACCTGTTAAAGGAGGTGCAGGTGACTGTGAGATTAACCTGGATATAAATTTGGCCGTTTTCGGGGATTCTTGGGCGTTGGCAGCACAAGTAGTCGTTAAGCACAGTACTGTTAAAAGTATTGGTGACACAGTAGCCCGGAAGAATCTGCGATCGCCCTTGGCATTTGCAGAGCCATCACTAATCTCTGATTGGCAACAATTCGGCATTTTTACCATAATTTACTAGGTACTTTGGAAAACTATTACCCAAGGTTTAAACTAACCAATTATTTGGAAATATCAAGGAAAGATGACTTTATTTTTGAATAAATATGGTAATCTATATATTGGCTACTTGTCTCTTTTAGACAAACATTAGACACATATTAATTTATTTAGACGCTAAAGCCACTGCAACCTAGTTTTTTAACTCCCAACTAATTCTAACCACACTATATACGGTAGTTTTGGTTATCAAAACTGGATTAAGATATTTAATCCTGCCGATAGTTGCTACTGTTATTACTTCAGTAATGTCTAGTTAATAGTAATACATGCGGCAACTGGTAAGCGGCAAAATTCTAGACAACAAAAATATTTGGGAATTGTCAAATGGGTATATATTGTAATACGCTGATTTTATTGCTGGATCGGGATAACCAAATAATTACTAATTCGTAATTCGTAATTCGTAATTAAAAGGGTACACCAGCTCAGACTCAATTTTTAATTCAATGGTTAACAAAACAATGGAGGGTAGAACCCCTCACTGATTGCAACCACGAATTAAGGTAGCGTAACGTAAAGCCTTTAGCATAGCTTCTCTAAGAAACGCAAGGCGACTGCTTAGAGTGAGTTCTTGATTGTCACGATCGATTACTAATTATCTGGGCTTTGGCTTAAAAAAATAGTGCAGCGTTCAGTTTTAGTTTTGTTTCAGGTGAGCCGAAATAGGCTCCATGAGTAGCTAGCGTGCATCTGGAAAAAGAAATTGAAAAAATACTTAGCTTCAAAATATAAAAAAGAAACTGTCAGGGCAAAAATGATGTCTTGGCGGAGGTAAGTTATCTAACACCGCATAAATACATAAAAAACACGCAAACATTTTAACACGGGTTAACTAACAAAGTAAAACCGAAGTTAAAATTTTTTTTCCCTAAATTTCGGTGCTTATATATTTTTCCATCGCTGAATTTAGAAATTTTTTCCCACAATGTAGTGGCAAAATTGGTAACTCAATACTTCAGGAACAGGGTATGAATAATAAACCGATGAATCAAGACCAGAAAATCACAGCGAATATCAACTCAAGAGATACCTATCAGGGGCAAAAGTGGTTAGTAGAAGAACGAGATGCCTGTGGTGTAGGTTTTATTGCTCATCGCCAAAATCATACCAGCCATGAAATTGTCGAAAAAGCCTTAGCTGCTTTAGCCTGCTTAGAACACCGGGGAGGTTGTAGCGCCGATCGCGACTCTGGTGATGGTGCTGGAGTCTTGACAGCAATCCCTTGGGAGTTGTTCCAACAAGACTTTGCCCAAAGGGGGAAGGAATTTCCATCTAGCGATCGCATAGCTGTGGGGATGATATTTCTACCACAAGACCAGCAAGCTGCACAACAAGCGAGGGTGACTGTCGAGCAAGTAGCTGCTGAAGAGAAATTAATTGTATTGGGTTGGCGAGTAGTACCTGTGCAATCTGATTTGCTGGGGGTACAAGCAAGAGAAAATCAGCCCCAGATTGAACAAGTTTTGTTAGCTTCTGTTGACAAAAGCGGTGATGAATTAGAACGGCAGTTGTATATTACCCGCCGCCGAATTAGTAAAGCTGCAACTAACATCTCAGAAGAATTTTATATCTGTTCGTTGTCAAGTCGCACAATTGTCTACAAAGGTATGGTGCGTTCTGCTGTCTTGGGCAGCTTTTATGACGATTTAAAAAATCCAGCTTACAAAAGCGCCTTTGCTGTTTATCACCGCCGCTTTAGTACCAATACCATGCCCAAGTGGCCCCTAGCGCAACCGATGCGGCTTTTGGGTCACAACGGCGAAATCAATACCTTATTGGGTAACATCAACTGGATGATGGCACGAGAAGCTAGCCTGAATCATCCTGTATGGGGCGATCGCATCCAGGAACTCAAGCCATTAGTTCACATTGATAATAGCGACTCAGCTACCCTAGACAACGTAGTGGAATTGCTGGTTTGCTCTGGACGCAGCCCCTTGGAAGCTTTAATGATTATGGTTCCAGAGGCTTACCAAAATCAGCCTTCTTTACGTGAATCTCCAGAAATTGTTGATTTCTACGAATATTACAGTGGTTTGCAAGAAGCTTGGGACGGGCCAGCACTTTTAGTATTTAGCGATGGCAAAAAAGTTGGTGCAACTCTAGATCGTAATGGTTTAAGACCAGCTCGTTACGCGATTACCAAAGATGATTACATTGTTGTAGCTTCCGAAGCTGGTGTGGTGGATTTCCCAGAAGCCGATATTGTCGAGAAAGGTAGACTTGGCCCAGGGCAAATGATCGCCGTGGATTTAGAAAATCATGAAGTGCTGAAGAATTGGGATATAAAGGGGCGCATTGCCAAGCAGCACCCTTATGGAGAATGGCTGCAACAGTACCGTCAAGAATTAAAGTCATTAGTCATTAGTCATCCGTCATTAGCAAATGGTAATGGCAAAGGAGAATTGATAAATGACCAAGGACAATTGACTATTGACAAGCAAAACTTACTTCAGCGTCAAACTGCCTTTGGCTACACCACAGAAGATGTAGAAATGGTGATTCACCCAATGGCGATCGCAGGTTCTGAACCGACTTTCTGTATGGGTGATGATATACCCTTGGCGGTGCTGTCACAAAAGCCCCACCTGCTTTATGACTATTTCAAACAGCGCTTTGCTCAGGTGACGAACCCAGCGATCGATCCCCTGCGAGAAAAGCTAGTGATGTCTCTAAAAGTTGAATTGGGTGAACGGGGTAACTTATTAGAACCTAAGCCAGAATATGCTCGGAGATTAAAACTCGAATCGCCAGTGTTAACTGATGGTGAATTAGAGGCGATTAAGCTGTCAGGATTTGCCACGGCTGAGTTGTCAACTCTATTTGCGATCGCCAGCGGTCCAGAAGGATTGAAAGCCGCAGTACAATCTTTACAAGCACAAGCAGCTGAGTCAGTTCGGGCAGGTGCAAAGATTTTAATATTAAGCGATCAAGCTAATGACAGTCTCAACACAGAATATACATACATTCCTCCCCTATTAGCAGTGGGTGCAGTGCATCACCATCTGATTCGTGAGGGGTTGCGAATGAAAACATCCCTGATTGTGAATACTGCTCAATGCTGGAGTACCCATCACTTTGCTTGTCTGATTGGCTATGGTGCTGGCGCAGTTTGCCCTTACATGGCTTTAGATACGGTGCGTGATTGGTGGTCCGATCCCAAAACTCAAAAGTTAATGGGCGTGCAAAAAATTCCCACCCTCACCCTAGAACAAGCTTTAGGAAACTATCGCAAAGCAGTAGAGTCAGGTTTGCTGAAAATTCTCTCCAAAATGGGAATTTCTCTGCTCTCCAGCTATCAAGCAGCCCAAATCTTTGAAGCTATTGGCATCGGTGGAGATTTAATCGACCTGGGATTCCGTGGGACGACTTCCCGCATCGGTGGTTTGAGCGTTACCGAACTTGCTGATGAAGTGCTTTCCTTCCATGTCAAAGCTTTCCCAGAACTAACGACCAAGAAGTTAGAAAACCTGGGCTTTGTGCAGTACCGTCCTGGCGGCGAGTACCACATGAATAGCCCCGAAATGGTTAAGGCGCTGCATAAGGCTCTAGATGGCAAAAACTACGACCACTACGAAGTTTACAAAAAGCACCTCCAAGGCAGACCAGTAACAGCCTTGCGGGATTTACTAGACTTCCAAGGCGATCGCCCGTCGGTTCCTCTAGAAGAAGTGGAATCGGTATATGAAATAGTCAAGCGCTTCTGCACAGGTGGCATGTCTTTAGGCGCTTTGTCAAGAGAAGCCCACGAAACTTTAGCGATCGCGATGAATCGCATTGGTGGTAAATCAAATTCTGGAGAAGGCGGCGAAGATCCAGTGCGCTACACAGTTCTAGATGATGTAGACGAGTCTGGTTACTCGCCAACACTACCTCATTTAAAAGGATTGCGAAATGGCGATATAGCTCATAGTGCCATTAAGCAAGTTGCATCGGGACGCTTTGGTGTCACACCAGAGTACCTAGTTAACGCCAAACAAATTGAAATCAAAATTGCTCAAGGTGCCAAGCCTGGGGAAGGTGGACAACTGCCAGGGCCCAAGGTGAGCCAATACATTGCGATGTTAAGGCGCTCCAAGCCAGGTGTGACGCTGATATCGCCACCACCGCACCACGATATTTATTCGATTGAAGACCTAGCACAACTGATTTTTGATCTGCACCAAATTAACCCCAAAGCACAGGTGTCGGTGAAGCTAGTTTCAGAAGTTGGCATTGGCACGATCGCCGCTGGTGTAGCCAAGGCAAACGCTGATATCATCCAGATTTCTGGTCATGATGGTGGTACAGGTGCATCACCACTCAGTTCGATTAAACACGCTGGTTCCCCTTGGGAATTGGGTTTAAGTGAAGTGCATCGCGTCTTGATGGAAAATGGCTTGCGCGATCGCGTGATTTTACGCGTAGATGGCGGACTCAAGAGTGGTTGGGATGTGGTAATAGGTGCATTGATGGGCGGTGAAGAATTCGGTTTCGGCTCCATCGCTATGATTGCTGAAGGCTGTATTATGGCGAGAGTTTGCCACATGAATACCTGTCCTGTGGGTGTTGCTACTCAAAAAGAAGAACTCCGCAAGCGGTTTACGGGAATGCCGGAACAAGTTGTCAACTTCTTTTACTTCATTGCTGAAGAAGTGCGGAGTTTGTTAGCCCGACTTGGCTACCGTTCTTTGTCAGAAATCGTTGGACGTGCAGATTTATTAAAACTGCGCCCAGAAGTAAATCTCACCAAAACGCGATCGCTAAATCTCGACTGTTTACTTCAGCTACCAAATAGCAGAGACAATCGTAGCTGGTTGGTGCATGAAGAAGTCCACAGCAACGGCGTGGTTTTGGATGACAAGTTCCTTGGCGATCCTGACATTCAGGCTGCTATTAGGGATCAGTCTACTGTCACCAAGACTTACCCAATTATCAATACTGACAGAACAGTGGGCACAAGATTAGCGGGTGCGATCGCTTCTCAATACGGTGACAGTGGCTTTGAAGGACAAATTAATCTCAACTTTACAGGTAGTGTTGGCCAAAGCTTTGGTGCTTTCAACCTCCCAGGCATAATTCTCAGCCTAGAAGGAGAAGCAAATGACTATGTAGGTAAAGGGATGCATGGTGGTGAAATCATCATCAAACCTCCAACAGATGCTACCTATAACGCCTCACAAAATGTGATAGTTGGCAATACCTGCCTTTATGGTGCTACTGGTGGCATCTTATTTGCCAATGGTCTAGCAGGAGAACGCTTTGCTGTGAGAAACTCCAAAGGCATCGCAGTGATTGAAGGCGCTGGGGATCACTGCTGTGAATACATGACAGGTGGTGTGATTGTCGTCCTTGGCAAAGTAGGACGTAACGTAGCTGCTGGAATGACTGGTGGACTCGCATACTTCTTGGATGAAGACGACTCATTTCGTGAGTTAGTCAACCCAGAAATTGTCAAAATTCAGCGGGTGATTACCGAAGTAGGTGCAAAGCAACTGCAAGAATTAATCCAAAATCATGCAGAACGCACTGGTTCACCAAAGGCGAAGAAAATTCTGCAAAACTGGCAAGAATTTTTGCCGAAATTCTGGCAGTTGGTTCCGCCTTCTGAAGCTGATAGTCCAGAAGCCAATCCTGAAAAAACAACTGAGTTCAGTTTAGTAAGCAGTCATTAGTAACTATAACCGTTCTCATACTCTGCCTTAAGGCATTCTCCCGGCAAAGAAGTTGCACAAACAGGTACTCTGCGAAAACCCCTTTAGATACCTAAAGCAGTCACCTGAATTTCCCTCTTAAAAAGAGCGTAGGAGAAAATATATTCCCCCTTTTTTAGGGGGAATATTCACTAACTGATTCACAAATGAACTTTAGACTAAGACTACAAAAGTGACCGAGCAATTAAATCCTGTCAAAGTCTAAGTAATAAATTCGAGTTCGGCACTGTCCTGAAATCTACCTAATTGAGTATAGAAGGCATTACCTAAATCCTGGTACACTGCACTATAAATGTTTACCAACAAATTAGGATTTGTCTATAAAAATGCTTATAGAAGATCAAGCTCCCGATCGCCAAACGTCTGAAGAAGAACGTTTTCAAGATGATTATTATTCATACTTTGAATCTCCTGAAAATGCTACCCGATACACCCCATCAGTTTGGTATCTCGATTGGGCTTTTAAGCAACGTTCCTTCTCTTTGTTAGATTTGGGATGTGGCAATGGGGCTTTGAACAAATATCTACCTGAGCGATGTGACTACCTTGGGATAGATCATAGTGAAGGTGCGATACAATACTGTTCAAAACTATACCCCAAGCAGAAGTTTATTGCTAAAGATTTATCGGTAGCACTGCCAGAATTAGCTTCAGAAAATCAAAAATTTGATGCCGTTGTGCTAGCTGGTTTGCTATTTCATAATGTTGACAAGGAAACACTAGAAAAAAACGACGATCGAGAACTCGTTCAATTCTGCTTGGATAAACTAATAAGCGACAAAGGATATTTGGTGCTTATTATACCTTTTGCTTATGGCGAACATCCATCTCATAATTTATATGTTCGGGCAGAATGGTTACAAAACTTGCTAGAAAAATTGCTGAAAGTTGTAAAGGCAAAAATTGTTTACGAGAATATTTCTCTGCAAATTGGCTTGGACAAAAAAGTTCAACAGCAGAAGACGACTCCTGACTGGTTCGTGCCTGATAGCACTACTGATTATTCCAATAAGTACGCTGGAACATATATGGCAACTTGGACAGTTATAGCCTCTCCATAGCTAGGTTAAACCGCCATCTAAATAACCAAAATTATTCATCAACTTTTAAGTTGATTTTTTTTATTTTTGCACTAGGAACTAGTCTAAACTCTAATCCCAAATGCATCTTATCCACAAAATATAATTTTAGTTGTTAGCCAATTACTATTGAGCAATTGCCCATAATTAATAACTATTACTTTTTGTTAGCAAGCAACTTTTGGTCTGTATCTTCCATTTCTAAAAGTTCTGGAATAGTCACAAAGCGATAGCCTTGCTTTCTAAAGTTGCTAATAATTTCTGGTAAAGCTTGCACAGTTCTAGAACGATTACCACCACCATCATGCATTAGCACAATCCCACCAGGTTTAGAATCTTTAATCACGTTATCGATCAACTTTGGTACAGTTGGTAACTTGTAGTCTGTGGAATCAGCAGACCACATCACCACTGCATACTTTTGTCCTTTTGCATAAGCTGCTAATCCATTGTGCAGATTGCCACCAGGCGGTCGGAAGAGATTTGTTTTAGCACCTGTAACTTGATAAATTAAGTCTGTTGTGCGCTCAATTTCAAAAGCAGCTGCTTGTTGATTAAAGAAGTGATACCAGTGATGCCAAGTATGGTTGGCAATGACGTGACCTTGAGCGACAATCTGCTTTCCTAACTCTGGATAATTTTTTAGGTTCTGCCCGACTACAAAAAACGTCCCTTTGATATTATTTGATTTTAGAATATCTAGCACTTGCCCTGTGGTCTGAGGCCAAGGACCATCATCAAAGGTAAGAGCAATCACTTTCTCACCCTGAGTAAGTTTTGCAGCTTTGATGATTTCCCCTTGAAAGCGTCTTGGTATGGGGTAGGCTAGACCCTTTGTTTGTGCTTCTTGTTGCCACCTTGTAAGCATCTCCGCCTTTAATTTCTCAATGCGCTGCTGAGTTCCTACGTTTGCAGATACATCCTTGATATTTATACTTGGTCTATTCTGAGCATCCGAAGCATTTGGCCTTAGAAGCATCATAAAAGCAAGACTAAAAACACCACCTAAAGCAAGTAGCGCAATTAATATTCCTTCTGGCCACAGAAACGACTTATTATTTTCCACCTCAAAGCTCCTTCAAAGATCGAACCATCACCACGGTTATGACGGTACGTTATAGCACATTTTTATTAGATATTTAGATACCAGTTACTTTCTGGTAATCATGAAAATTGAAATTGGTACTAACGGGAATTCAGAATTGATTAAGAGCGACTATATTGCTTTAACTAAAATCTATATGCTCTCGATTTGGACAGCGTTGAATATACAATACTTGGTACTGTTTAATTTCAACCCAGTTATCAAAGGTAAGCTTTGCGCTTCCACATTCTTACCACTAGCTCTAAGAAGCAGAGGAACACAATCAAATAATTAACCACACCCCAAAATCCTTTTAAATAGGAGTTATGAATTAGTTGCTGTTTTTCAGTTCACCGCTAAGGCAGCATTATCCTTTCAAGTTTTATAGCTTTTCAAATAAGATGAACTCAGTTGTCATACCTACAATTTGTACTTTTAGCAAACTAAAGTTTTTTAGTCAGACTTTCTCACTGTAAAACTGTATAGTTTACAACTTAAGTGAATTGTTTGATTAACATACAAAACTACTTAAAAAGGTAGGGCCTCTTTAAAATAAGACTCTGGCAAACTATTAGTTCTATTCTTGATAAGATATATTTTACTGCCTGTTGCGATTGTTTCCTTTTTAAGAAAAAGTTAAATTTTTAACTGACAGAATGTTACCTTGTACTTTCTATGAAATAGACCAGACGAAAATTGATTCAATATAGTTTCTCATTGGCAAGGGGCATTTATTGTTTCAATCTAGTCACCTTTGACTCATTCAAGAAAAATAATTCTATCAGCAGCTTACTTCTGTTTCGGATGCTGATACTTTAGCTCAAATTGCTAGTAGCCTTCTGTCTGTGAATGTTTTTTTCGATAATTAAGTATGTTTATATCTTAATTAATAGTACAGTTTAATATGCACTGTCACCGTGTAATTACGGAAATTAATTTTGTATATATAGGCAAGTGATTAAAATCACAATATAATACTATTTATCCATTGAAGCAATAAAGCCTATATTTCATCTTTAAAAGTAGTATTTTTTACTAAAAACGCGGTTTTGAACCAAATTTATGCATTTAAAAATACATTTAAATTTTGGCTAAGTTTATGTAATTTTACTTAAAAAGGAAATTTTCTTGTAACTCAACCTCCAGCAAGACAGCCCGACGCTCGTGGACTCGCTAACGCTGCGCTATCTGCGTTTTTTCAGTAAAGTGAGGTAGATACTGTCAAACATGAGGTAGACTATTTTGCAACTCACAACCAATTTTCTGTTTAAAGAAAAAACCTACTGGTTGTATCACTTTAGCAGTCTGTAACTAGCCGATCTTGCAGGAAGAAACAAAACTTCCGATTGTCTCATAACTTGCCTTATAATTACAGCAATTAAAATTTTTATTTTTAATAATCTATTTAGCAATCCTAATTATTAGCTTATATTACCTCAGACAAGTCATAGTTTCTTTACAGTACTTTTGCTTATCTTTAGCAAATGGGTAAGTGTATTATTTAATATCTGTATAGGTTGAGCCTAAATCCTCTTTTCCTATTAATATAACTTTTGAGTCAAAATAATCAAGGTATTTGTCTCACTTCTGAAACTGGCTAGAAACTTTTATGATTCCTCACGAAAGTGATGCAAAAAAAGAGCGTGCGTCGTTAAAAGTATGGCGTAGTTGGCAAGAAAATCTGATCTTAATAGCGATCGCACTGTGTTTGGCATTCTTAATCAGGACTTTTATCGCCGAACCGCGCTATATACCTTCTGACTCAATGTTGCCCACCTTACATACTGGCGATCGCTTGGTAGTTGAAAAAATCTCCTACCATTTTCACCCTCCCATAACTGGCGATATTATTGTTTTTCAGCCACCCGCAGAACTACAACGTCGAGGATATCCCAAAGACCAAGCGTTTATCAAGCGAGTTATTGGTCAGCCTGGTGAGGTAATTAGTGTTGCTTCTGGCAAAGTCTACCTCGACGGTCAACCCTTAGCAGAAGACTACATCGCTGAACCTCCAAATCAGCCATATCAACCAGTGAAAGTCCCAGAAGACGAATTTTTTGTTATGGGAGATAATCGCAACGATAGTAATGACTCTCGCTATTGGGGCTTTTTACCCAGAAAAAATGTCATCGGTCGGGCAACGTTTCGCTTTTGGCCTCTCAATCGCATTGGGTTCATTTAATCAGTTTTAGATTTTGGATTTTTCTTTCAATCCAAAATTGCCAGAGTTAGGAGTTATTTTAAGACTTCTAACTTTTAACTTAAAATCTCAAATAATACATTATCTGGGCGATCGCATCACCAGTTAACTCTAGCCGTCGCTGGAAATCAGCCAGGTTACGGTAGGGCCCGGCTGATTGCCGATTTTGCACCACTGCTTCCGCCAGAGACAAATCTATAAATGGGATTTGTGCTAATTTTTCAACGGTTGCTGTGTTCGGGTTGAGTAAATGGGTAGGATTTTCTAAAGATTCATGGTCATAGTAAATAAAATTCAGCAGAGGCTTTAATGGCTCTAAGCGCGGCGCTGGTATCCCCAAAGCCGCAGCGATATCTTCAATACAGTAAAATTTCACACCCGAATGTGAAAGTTCCACAAGCGATCGCGCTTGGTGAATTGACAAACCTGGTAGGCGTAACCAATCATCTACAGTTGCTTGATTAGCATCAATGCGGATACCTAATTGGGCCGCTATCTGAATTTCTTCCCCAGATTGTAGGCGATAGTAAGGATCGTTGAGGAGCTTGGCGCGGAGTTTTTGCAGCCTGGAATTTAAAGGTAGCCAATTATTCATGATTGTCGCTTACCTCAAGAAATCTGGTCTAGCAATTGGCGACGCTTTTGCTCAAATTCATACTCTGAAATCAGTCCATCTTGGCGCAGAGCATCTAATTCCCGCATTGCGTCAGCGATCGCTCCTACCTGATTAATCGCCTTTTGTGAGTTCCTCGCTGCTGACTTGCCGAGATTAAAATTACGATCGAAAGCTTCTTCGTCTTGGGCTAAATACCAAACTCCCTCAATCGCACTAGCTACCTTGGGGATCGGCGTCCAGGAAAGCAACACATACAAAACACCCCACAGCGGCTGTCCCAGGTAGAATTTATGTAATCCTGAAATTGTCAGCGTGCCAGAAAAAGCTAAAACAGCGGCAACACTTCGGCTTTTGCGCTTAGTCAACATATTTCTAATAAATATACGAATACCATAGTTCCGACAATAAGACAGCCAAAAGGCACACAGACAATTCATCCCTAACTAAATCTTCCCAGTCCCCAATTCCCAGTTCCCAGTCCCCAATCCCCAATTTGAATAAATTTGAGTAAGTTTCACATGACTGTGCATTCAGCTTTGATGCTAATTTTAAGTTTTTAACGGATCTAGACTACTACGATGTCACAGACCTTCCTACCGCCAGAATGGCTTAAACAGCTTTGCGATCCTTACGCTGTGCTAGGAATTTCTGTGAGTGCTGACGATCGCCAGATTTTTAAACGCTATCACACTTTAGCAAAGCTGCTACATCCCGATCGCTATGCTAAAAGCTGCAATCCAGACGAAGAATTAGCAACGGCAATATTTAGCCATTTAATCAATCCAGCTTACGAACAACTCAAAAATCGACACAAGCGCTTGATTGCCATAGCTATGCTGCGATCGGACGCAAGAGTATTACAGCAGCAAGCTTTGTGTGGGCAAAGTGCCATAGCTAAGGAAATTATAGAAATGTCTGCACCCCAAGCAGAATTGTTTTACGAAGAAGCGATCGCTTCCTATGCAGAAGCTCAATACAAATCACTCCATCAGTTTTATCAAGTTACACAACAAATTAGTTTACTGAATTTAGTTTACTTACAGTTGCATAAACCTGACTTGTTTCTCCCGCAAAGAGCTGTTCGCATCATCCCCGAAGTAGAAGTCAAGCCAGTTGAATTGACATTTAATGAAGAAACTAATGTCAAACCAGTTTTGACAAATTACGCCCAACGTCACTACCAGCGAGCTATTGAGTACGTCAGGCTAGCCAATTGGGCCCTAGCCGTGCAAGAACTGCGCGATGCCATCAAGTTAGAGCCAAATAACAGCGACTATTATGCTTTATTAGGTTTAGTACATCTAAAACAGAAATTTATCGGCATGGCTAGGGTTTACATCCGTCAAGCATTAAAACTTAACCCGCAAGATTCACTAGCTTTGAAATACGCTACCAGACTGAAAATTGAACCGAGTGAAAATACCAATCCGAAATCAATGGCTAAAGCTCTGAGTATTGCGAGTTTATTAAGTCGATTTAACAAGGGGAAACCTTCTCAAGTCAAGTGTTGAAATTTCGGTAACAAACCGTACCAAAACCGAAGCTTCGTGACTAGATTACTCCCCTAGACTAAAATAATAAATAGAAGTAAAACTATTAAGCTACTGAGTCTGGGCGCTCAGTTTAATATAAGCAATATGGGATTCTTCGATTCGGAAATAGTTCAGCAAGAAGCAAAACAGCTGTTTGAGGATTATCAAGCGCTGATCAAGCTTGGCAACAGCTACGGCAAATTTGACCGCGATGGCAAAAAGCTGTTTATTGAGCAAATGGAAACCATGATGGATCGGTACCGCATCTTTATGAAGCGCTTCGAGCTATCAGAAGATTTCATGGCACAAATGACAGTAGAACAACTGAAAACGCAATTAGGTCAGTTCGGTGTCACTCCGCAACAAATGTTTGACCAAATGCACCTCACTTTAGAACGGATGAAAGCCGAGCTAGAAAAACAGCCCTAACAAAAGTTAGGAGTTGGGAGTTAGGAGTTCTCAATAAACTCATAACTCATAACTTATCACTCCTAACTTTAATTTGACTTGGGACGAGAAAACTGGGAAGGTGACTTGAAGTTTTCTACGGGTACGTTCTTAAGTGCCTTCTCCATAAAATCTTTCCAAATGGGAGCAACCATGACACCACCTGTGGCATGGTCAGCTAATTGTCTGTTGTCATCTCTCCCTACCCAAACAGCAGTTGTCAACTGTGGCACAGTGCCAACAAACCAAATATCTTTTTCTGATGATGTTGTTCCGGTTTTCCCTGCGGCTGGGCGACCGAGAGCAGCACCTTTACCTGTACCTTCAGTGATTACCGATCGCATCACATCGATAATTGCGGCTGATGCCCAAGGATCGAGAACTAGCTGTGGTTTAGGAGTGTTATCTAGCAACACGTTACCACTACTATCGGTGACACGGGCAATTACAGTTGGTGGAGATTGCCAGCCATAATTAGCAAAGGTAGCATAGGCACTAGCCATTTCCAGAGGAGTGACACCAATTGCACCAAGTGGTAAGGAAGTAACAGGTTCCATTGGACTCATAATGCCCAAAGTACGACACGTTTCTATAACTCTATTCATCCCTACAGCCTTACCAATCTTGATCACCGGAATGTTGCGCGATTGGGCTAAAGCTCTGCGGATTGGCATAGCTCCACTAAAACCGCCATCATAATTTCTGGGAAAGTACCAACCGTTACCATCTCGATAGCTAACTGGGGCATCTACCACCGTTGAGTCTGGCCCATATTTACCAGTAGCAAAAGCAGTATAGTATACAAACGGTTTAAAAGAAGATCCGGGCTGGCGCTGAGATTGAGTTGCACGATTAAATTCACTCGTCTTAGGATCTATACCGCCCACCAGTGCTTTAATAAAATGCGTGCGCGGATCGATTGCCACTAGGGCCATTTGATTCTTAGATAATCCTTGCCCCAGCAGTGTTTTATGCCACTTAACGACAGTTTCCTCAGCCATGATTTGGAAGTTGGCGTCAACCGTAGTTTGCACCCGCATCCCACCTTTGAGTAGTGTCTCCCGCCCAAACTTTTTAGCTAACTCCTGCGCTACGGTATTGGTTACATAAGGTAAGGCACTACCTTGAAAGGATTTGATTCTCCCAAGTTTGATTTCTTGCTTGAGGGCATTATCGTATTCTGACTGGTTGATCCAGTTCAATTCCAGCATCCGTCCCAGCACTTCTTTTTGTTTCTGTTTTGCCAGCTTCATGCTCACAAACGGGCTGAATTCTTCTGGTGCTTGGATCAACCCTGCCATCATTGCTGACTCACCCAAGCTTAAATATTCTGATGATTTATTAAAGTAACTGCGGGCTGCCGTTTGTACACCATAATTGTTATGACCCCAATAAACTTGATTGAGGTACATTTCTAATATTTGGTCTTTAGTGAGAATTTGTTCTAACCGGATTGCTAGCACAGCCTCTGCTAACTTACGGGTAAAGGCCCGTTTTTGAGACAAAAACAGGTTTTTTACCAATTGCATAGTCACAGTAGAGCCACCCTCTTTGACTCCACCTGCTACAGCGTTAACTACTATAGCCCGGCCAACACCAGTGGGGTTAATACCGTGGTGATCGTAGAAGTGGCTATCTTCACTTGCCAATACTGCCCGTTTTAAATTCGGGGAAATTCTATCCAGAGGTACGACTTCCCGGTTGGCTTCCCCGTGAATACTGGTTAAGAGTTTGCCCTTAACGTCATAAATGTAAGTCGTTTCTGAGGGGAAGAAGTTACGTAGCTGTCTCACATCTGGCAAATTACGGAAACTGATGGCTAAACCAACCAGTCCTCCGGCTACAATGGAACTTGCCAGCATGGTGATTGATAGGAGAGTACCGCCAGTTACCTGACCAACTCCTTTCAAAAACTCAAAACCTGATGAAGCCCGACGCTGTGGCTGTTTATCTTCAAAAGTCCTAGACGACGACACGGCTATTTCACTTCCTCACTTGTAAATTTAACTGTAATTGATTGGGTGAAGCAAGGCGGTTAGTTTTTTGCAATTATAGTAGTTTGGCAGATGAGAAAGCGGATAAATTGCAAGTGTTTATAACCAACTTAACTTCTAGTGTGCAAAACATAGCTAATAATCAGTCTCTTAATATGACGCAAGATTTTGCTTGGCTGCGTCGTGGTGTAGTAGAAGTTTTCCCACAATCAACTGATGTTAACAGCGAAAGTCTAGAAAGGCTCTTACTAACTACAGACAAACCTTTAAGGGTCAAATTGGGAATTGACCCTACAGGTACTGATATTCATCTTGGTCATAGCATACCAGTACGAAAACTGCGAGGATTTCAAGATGCAGGTCATACAGCAGTTTTAATTATTGGCGATTTTACAGCACGTATTGGCGATCCAACTGGTAAATCTGAAGTGCGTCGTCAACTTACAGAAGCAGATGTAGCTAAAAATGCTCAGACTTATTTAGATCAAGTACGTCCTATCTTGGATTTTGACACACCAGGAAGGTTAGAGGTGCGCTATAACTCCGAATGGCTCTCTAAGCTCAACTTAGAGAAAATTTTGGAGTTACTCTCCACGATGACGGTGGGGCAGATGTTAGCGAAGGAAGGATTTGCCGATCGCTATAAAAAAGAGAATCCGATTTTTATCCATGAGTTCCTGTACCCGTTAATGCAAGGTTTTGATTCGGTTGCAGTTGAGGCAGATGTGGAATTAGGCGGCACCGATCAGAAATTTAATATTGCTGTAGGTAGAGATTTGCAGCGCCATTTTGGTCAAAAGCCCCAATTTGGAATGCTGCTGCCAATTTTGATTGGCACAGATGGCGTGCAAAAAATGTCTAAGTCTTTAGGTAATTATATCGGATTGTCAGAACACGCAGGACAGAAGTATCAAAAGTTGCAAGGAGTTCCCGATAATCTCCTAGAACAGTATTTTGAACTGTTGACGGATTTACCTTTGGATCGACTGCCAGAAAATCCCCGCGCTCGCCAGACACTTTTAGCATGGGAAGTTGTTAAACAGTACCACGGTGAAACAGCCGCTAAAGAAGCAAAAGAAGCAGCCCAAAGCGGCGGCAAGGAAGGTGCAGTACCAGAATTTTCTCTAGCCGGCGTGCAGCAATTTCCTACTAAGTTAGCGTATATTCTCAATGTCACTGGCTTGTGCAAAAGTACCGGGGAAGGAAAGCGGAAAATTCAAGAGGGTGGCGTGCGTTTAGATGGCGATCGCATTACCGATGCTGACACCACTTTTGATGCTCCTGGTGAATTACAAGGTAAAGTTTTACAAGTTGGAAAAAATAAGTTTGTGCGCTTAGTACCCTAAATTGGGAGTCAGAATGAAAAAACTAATGACAAATGACCAATGACCAATGACAAAATAATTGTGGCTTTGGATGTGCCAGATGAACAAGCTGCGATCGCACTTTTAGATCAACTCCCGCAAGTTGGTTTTTGGAAAGTCGGTTTAGAGTTGTTTACCAGCACTGGCCCGAAAATTCTGGAAGTGTTAAAGTCTCGGCAAAAGCGCATTTTCTTGGATTTAAAGTTTGATGATATCCCCAATACCGTTGCTGGTGCTTGCCGGAGTGCAGCTAGATACGGAGTGGATTTACTGACAATTCATGCTACTGCTGGTAGAGATGCCCTGAAAGCCGCAACTGAGGCGGCACAGGAAGGGGCTGCAAAAGCAGGTGTACAACCACCAAAGTTAATTGCGATTACTCTGCTAACGAGCATTTCTGCCAGACAGTTGGCATTTGATTTAAAAATACCTCTAGAATTGCCAGAATATGCTCTAGAAATGGCCCTACTGGCTCAGGAATCTGGTTTGGATGGGGTAGTTTGTTCGCCTCAAGAGGTGGCACAGCTACGACAAACTTGTGGAAATGACTTTTTACTAGTTTGTCCGGGGGTTAGACCAACTTGGGCTGATATTGGCGATCAAAAGCGATCGCTCACTCCAGCACAAGCTATTATTGCTGGTGCAGATTATCTAGTGATTGGGCGTCCCATCACCACTGCTACTGAGCCTGAGTTAGCCTGGAAGAGGATTTCTGAGGAGTTGATCGCGGTGGCATGAAGCTTAGAGTCAGTGAGAAACTCAGAGTCCAGGGTGTAGAGAAGAACAATCTTGCCTCTTGGCTCAGTCAGAAAAATTATAGTTTCCTGTTTGCTTGTGGCTTCTGGGTTGTAGTCTCAAATAGCTTTGCTTACCCAGCCTTCTCGATAAACCCTATCCCTAAACCCTCGGCGCTAGCAGAAAGGGAAAATCTCAACAATGGTGCGAAGTCTTTGTGTTCTGAGCAAAATTTAGAAACATTAACTATACAGCTATTGCAAGATTTACCTAGTTATACCAATCGTGCTAGTCAACGCGCCCGCCGCCTCAGTAGAAGCAGTCAGGTTTACAGTTATATGTTAGTGGCAGGAAGACCTGAGTTTACTCCTCTGCCCCTTAACCTTGAAGAATATAGTGCAGATACGTCTAAAAGTGCTGCATCAGAAGTTGAGCAAGTTTTCTTTACTACCTTGGAGCGGCAGTACATAGATCGGAAAGTTGTAGAATTACAAGAATTTCACTGGCTGTTATTGACTAAAACTAAAAGTGGTTGGCAACTAGTGATGATGTTTTCTCAAGTTGGTTCCTATTCACAACAGCAGCCACTATCTCCACCACGAGATAGTAGTAACGGTACTGTTGCCCAAGGAGTTAAAGCTTGGTTGCGCGATTGTGAAGCTGGAAGTTTACGTTAATAAAACCTAATTCCCAATCTTCGTAAATTAGAAGAATATTAAGTAATGTCTAAAAATACTTACTCAAATTGTCTATAAACAGGATTATCACTTGTGGTTAGAAACTATATTAAAATAATTGCAAGAACGAGATTTAGAACATCTTGATTAGGATCGTTTGATTGAGGAGATTTAAAGATTGAATAATGAACAATAACACAAGTTTGAAAGTTATTTACTTTCTTTGAAATGCTCTGGCGCGGCATAGCCCCTTGTTAAAGGTAAGCTAACTTTTTACAGCACGGCGTAAATAAATTACTCATTTCAAATCAATAAAATGCTTACGCTGTATACCTGTTTGAATTTTGTTCGTGAGTCTGCAAGCGTCATTGTGAATTTTGAATTAGCCTTTTGCGGTACTAGTTATTTTCATAGAAGATACATTACCTAACTAGCTCGTATCAGTATGATTTTACCTGTATCTTTAGGAATATTTTTAGGAAAAATAGCTAGTAAATAGCTAAAAGAAGCAGACATTATTTAAAAACGCAGATTGGCTTGAATTTAAGCGTTGTAACTCCCGTTTTTTGGCGATAACATGGAAAGAAGTTTATTTCAAGCTTTATCAAACCGCCTTTAGCGTCAGTTTTTTTATGGACATTCAGTTAATTAACATCGGGTTTGGTAACATCGTGTCTGCCAACCGAGTAGTTGCCATTGTCAGTCCAGAGTCTGCCCCGATTAAGCGGATTATTACCGATGCACGGGATAGAGGTCAACTGATTGATGCAACTTACGGTCGTCGCACGAGAGCTGTAATTATCACCGATTCCAGCCACGTAATTCTGTCAGCAATTCAGCCGGAAACGGTAGCGAATCGCTTTGTAATTTCTCGCGATCATCAAACTGTAGATAATTGATTAGCAGTGGATTTTTCCCACTCCTGTTTGTACCGGATCGGTAGTACCATGTGAATTAGACAAATTTTATGTCACTCTTGCTACAAATTCTTTAGTCATTAGTGGACTAAACCAAGAACACAAGACTAATGAATAATATGTATTGATTGATTCACAGGTTGAAGGGATGATGCCAGCTTTACCCATCCAGAGTAGTGCGACTACCGAAGAATGCTTACATTTAGGCAGGTTAATTGTTTTAACTGGCCCCAGTGGGGTCGGCAAAGGTACTTTAATGCGATCGCTCCTAGAGCGTCATCCAGAACTCTATTATTCCGTATCCGTGACAACTCGTTCTCCCCGTCCAGGGGAAATCGATGGCAAAAGTTATTACTTCATCAGTCGCAGTAAGTTTGAACAATTAGTTGCTGAAGGTGAATTTTTAGAATGGGCAGAATTTGCTGGTAACTATTACGGCACACCCCGTGAAGCAGTACTTAACCAAATTCATTTCGGTAAGTTGGTGGTGCTGGAAATTGAACTAGAAGGGGCAAGACAAATTCGTGCTTCTTTCCCCAGTGCCCTCAGCATTTTTATTTTACCGCCTTCCTTTGATGAATTAGAGAAACGAATACGCTCTCGTGCCCAAGATTCTGAAGAAGCGATCGCCCGTCGTCTGCTTCACGCCCAAGAAGAAATTCAAGCCGCAGATGAATTTGATATTCAAATCGTTAATGACGATTTTGAAACTGCTTTAAATGATATTGAAGGAGTTTTGTTTAAATAAATTAGGAGTTAAGAGTTAGAAGTTATGAATTATAAACTCCTAATTCTTAACTCCTGTATAGACGCGATTAATGAGCCAGCGCGTTGCGGGGGTTCCCACGGCAATCACTCATGGGGGGAACCCCCAAGACCGCGCTGCCTCCCCGTTGTAGCGACTGGCGTCGCGTCTCTACTGCTAACTCCCAGTAATTAACCAAATAGACCTTGAATTAGTGCCAAATTACTGGTCAAAAAGTAAGCAACTACTGCACCACCAATACCACCAATCAAGAAAGAACTGCCGAAGTTGTTCCAGCTTTCTTTAGAGTTAAAAGCATCTGCTGGAGGCTTGGGTACGGTAACACTAGGAAGTGCTTTGGGTGGATTGCTATTTGCATACAGTGATAGAGCGCCTGTGAGAACTACAACCAAGCCAATGGCTGACAGTAACCCAGCTAAGTTAGCATTATCTGTGTCCCGCAGTGGGCCTAATTTGGCAAAGGGGCCAAATAGCCAGTAACCATGAGCCATACCAACTTCTAAACCGCGTCTAGCAGGAGCCAGACCTGGGCGATAAGCAGGTAAATTATTAATAAACCCCTTGACCAAGGGAGAAGAATTAACCGGGGTTTCTAGGTTGCCTATCTGCGGATCGCCAAATGCGGGAAAAACAACTTCCCGATTTCTAGGATCGCTAGGAAGATTCTTTGATGCATCTACTGCTTGTGCCATATTTTATGTTCGCCTCTAAATTAAAATGGTGGCATTTTTATATTAATAATAATTGTCGCTAAAGAAGCATTTTGTTTAGGAAGTTTAGAAAAATTAATTTAGCTTATTTTAAAACCGTGAAACTCGCGATCTGTAAACAGTATCACGAGTTTCAAAAAACTATTTTTGCCGACTATTTTAGTGAGAATTCTGCCTAACTAAGATGAAAAAATCATCTACACAATATTAAGCAAAAAACAAGACATCGATTCAACTGTCCTAAATTCCATTTGACACTTATGGTAGTGGGTGGAAAAGTAGGTCGGGGAAAAAGCGGTTGAATTCAATCAAGATACCTGCTGTGATGAACAGCCATATCGTAGCGGCCACAGGCGCTGTGGAAATGAATTTAATCAAATAAGCTGATTGGTCGCCTTTGTCTGCCATGAATTTAGTCTCCAAAACGAATGAATTAGTTAAACTGATTTAGCGTGGGGAAATGGGAATTTCTGTATCCTTGGCTGCTAATTTTCCAGAGAGAAGTTCTTGGACTGCTGCTACTGGCCAAGTAAAGCCTGACGCTATGATAGGTAGTGCCAAACCAATATCGATTTGGATTTCTTTTAGTTCAGTGTTCGGGTCTTTTTTGACTGCTTGCAGATAGGCACGACCTACCCAGCCAATCCAACCAGCAATATATAGAAACAAAATGCTAGGGATCAGGAAATCACCAGCATGATCTAGACGACCATCAACAATCAAGTGGGGATACCCCTCAGGACCACACAGTTCTTGAGAATAACGCTCAAATCGTTTTATCCCTGATTGGGGATCGGCGGTGGTATTACGGGCATTAGCTGCTAGCTGTTGAAAAGCGGGATTGTCCCTGCACGGTGTCAAATTAGCCCCTAAAGCTTGTGCTGGGGGGGCAAAGTTGAACCAAAGACTAATCGCTAACATCAAAGCAAACAATCGTCGCATAGAGTTGTTTCCTTTTATTACAAAACAAGAAGTTCTTTGTACAAAACGAAGCGGCTTGTACAGTTGTTTTTTTGCATAACTAGGAAGTCATCATACTCTTGGGTGGGAACCGAGTAAAGTTTAAGTAAATAAAAGTTAAAGCTTCTCAACCAAAATTAGTCCTGAGTTCCGAGTGCTGTTAGCAAAAGCGGGGCGTTTAGCCCGTCCTCAGTAGAAGAGTTGTTGTAGGGTAGTAAAGAAGCAAGATTTTTTCTTTACTATTCAGGACTCAGGACTCAGGACTCAGGACTCAGCACTCTCAATGACAACCGTTTTAGCAATAGAAACCAGTTGTGATGAAACAGCCGTCGCAATTGTTAACAATCGTAAAGTTTGCAGCAGTATCGTAGCCTCGCAAATTCCAGTCCATCAGCAGTATGGCGGGGTAGTACCAGAAGTAGCGTCTCGCCAGCACTTGGAAACGATAAATGTTGCGATCGCACAAGCCTTAGAGCAAGCCCAACTAGATTGGGGACAAATTGACGCAATTGCCGCCACTTGTGCCCCTGGACTTGTAGGAGCGCTATTGGTAGGGTTAACTGCTGCCAAAACTCTAGCGATGGTACACAATAAGCCATTTTTGGGAGTTCATCACCTCGAAGGTCACATCTGTGCAACTTACTTGAGCGAATCAACTTTAAATCCCCCTTTTCTTAGCTTACTGGTTTCAGGCGGACATACAAGCTTGATTTATGTCAAAGATTGTGGTATGTACGAAACTCTGGGACAAACCCGTGATGATGCTGCGGGTGAAGCCTTTGATAAAGTGGCGCGATTGTTAAAGTTGGGTTATCCGGGTGGACCAGCGATCGACAAGTTGGCACAGCAGGGTAATCCTCAAGCCTTTGCTTTACCGGAAGGAAAAGTTTCTTTACCTGGTGGGGGGTTTCATCGTTATGATGCGAGTTTTAGTGGGTTAAAAACGGCTGTATTACGTTTAGTGCAGCAGTTAGAAAAAGATAGTGGACAAGTGCCAGTGGCAGATATAGCAGCTAGCTTTCAGGATGCGGTAGCGCGATCGCTAACCAAAAGAGCGATCGCCTGTGCCCTTGACTATAGTCTAGACACAATTGCCATTGGTGGCGGTGTAGCAGCTAATAGCGGCTTGAGAAAAAATCTCCAAGCCGCCGCCGTTAAACATAACCTACGCGTCCTCTTCCCACCTTTAAAATTCTGTACCGATAACGCCGCCATGATTGGCTGTGCCGCCGCTGACCATCTATCCCGTGGTCATACGTCCCCCCTGACACTAGGCGTTGAATCTAGATTAGGGCTTACTCAGGTGATGAAGTTGTATCAATCTGTTGAGTAGTCATTTGTCATTTGTCATTTGTCATTTGTCATTTGTCATTTGTAACTACCAATGCCCAATGCCCAATGCCCAATACCCTATACCCTATAACTATTGACTATCGCCCGAATGTGATCGGCCACTGCATCCGGCTGTTCTAACATAGCCAGGTGTCCGCAATTAGGAATTTCCAAAACATTGTCACCACAATATTGAAAAAGCCTGTGAAAGCTGGCTAAATGGCGCACATACTTGGGTTCCATAACCTTGTCTTCTGCGCCAGCCAAAAAATAAACTGGCTGCTTCAGTTGGGATACTAGCTCAGGTAAACGATTGATTTCTTCTTCAGTTGTGGAGTCTAACAAAGTTCCCAGAGCGGCTTCTGGGTCAGCCACAACGAAATCTATTACTCGTTGACGTGCCCAATAGCGCTCTAAAGGACGAGCTACACTAGCTCTGGTAAACAGCAAATCAATCAAAGGCACTTGGGACAGCCAGCGCGGACGGACTTGCAAAAATTTCTGACCTGCCGAGCGAAACTGCTCAAAGGCTTCTTTGAGGTAAATACCACCGCCAGCGTTGATACAGATAACTCCCTTAACACGCTCAGGTATTTGATCTGCTCCCCAAAGAGCGATCGTCCCGCCTAATGAGTGACCAATTAGCCAAGCACTTCTAATATTCAACTGTTTCAGGAGAACTGCTAAATCTTGAGTATACGCAGCAGGAGTATAAAGAGAATCGAAAGATGAGTCAGCCATACTACTGGAGATGGGCGTCATACTCAAAGACGTTTGTGCTTGACTAAAATCGGTTTTTATCTGAGATTGGGATTCACCAAAACCCCGCAAATCATAGGACAAGCACTGCAAATCATCTGATAGGCGGGAAATCACAGGTTGCCAATATCCACGGCTATTGAGCCAACCGTGGATAAATACCAAAGCATGGGGGCAGGAAGTGGGAGCCGTTAGCTCGTATGCGTGTGGAACGCCCAAGATTTCGATAGTTGCCATACTTGTATCGTACCCTTAAGGATGGGTGCGACTAAATACTAAAGTAGAAAGAGTTAGAAGTTAGGAGTGAGGAATTTTTAACTCATAACTCATAACTCATAACTTCTCACTTTTTTATTTACCCAGCAACCTCTGTCGCACTCCTTCAGCAATTTTGTGACCCAGATATTCAGGAATGAGACTTTCATTCGGCCCTAACAAGTAGAGAATTAGCCGTGTACGTCCGCGCCAAACCAGTAAATTGGCATTGACTACCAAAAGGTCTTCCTGCCAGATAGCATACATCACTTTGTAGAATAATCCTGGTTGATTATCAGCTTCAATCACTAGAGCAGGGAGATGAAATACCGGATCGACATAAAACTCAGTTTGTACCTGCTCTAAGCCAGTGTCAAGATTAAATTCTACCGCCAGCATCTCTTCTACCTCAAACCGACCTCCTAAAGCCTCGCGAATGGCGCGACAGACATTTTCTGCGGTTTTCTCGGTCAAGGCTTTACTACCACGAGATACCAAAAGTTTGATAAAAACTAACATTGGCGGACGGATTTGACCGTATAGACTTAAACCGTGGATAGTCAACCCATAAGCTGCTAGTACACCAAAAATATCGCTGAGGAGAAAAGACTGGTTGCGGTAAGCAAAATGCAGGGCACTTTTGCTTCCTTCCGGTTTTAGTTCAATAACAGCGCGTCTAGTTTTATAGAGACGGTAGGCTAACCGCAAATTTTGCAGTTGAATTTCACTACTGACGAATTGCTCATAAAACTGGGGAAACGCTCGGTTAAAGCGCTTTAGGAGTTCCAGTGTCGAAGATTTTAAACCAGAAGCCATTGTTAAGGGTAAAACTCGCTTGCTTTCGTCATCTGGGGGCTGGGTGTTGAGGGTTGGGTGTTAAGGACTAAGGACTGAGGATTGGGGACTGGGAGGACAAGGGGACAACAGAAGAGTGTTCTCGATACCCAATGCCCAATCCCGTGTATACAATTCACTCCTAAGCTAACGTGCATTTAAGCTCTATAGGAGCAATTGCCAGGATTAGGTTTTTCCATTATGAATTTTGAATTTTGAATTGTTTATATCCTTACGCTTTTGGTGAATTTCTCCTAGCCTTTACAACAAAATGCTAAAGTTGAAAATGATTGGTGTGAAACACGCTCTAACTAGCTGTTACCATTGCAAATCCCGAAAACAACCGAAAAAATTTGAGTGTAATAGGGTAATAAATGGGGGTAGCGATGTTAAAAGTGAATCAACACTCCTGAGAGTGGAAACCAATTCAGTTATACTACCCGAACCGCGTTGGCATGGGTTTTTGGAAAACTTGGTTTAGTACTCCTGAATCTGTAGGGACAACTAGGACAAATCTCTTTGAAGAGCATACAGCAGAAACTGCGGGCAACTCCAGCCCCAGTAGTATTAGCGAAGCTGCTTCAAAGGAGGCTCGGATCGTCTTCAGTACGGAACGAGATATTGACCTATATGAGCTAGAAGAACTCTGTGATGCAGTTGGTTGGTCGCGTCGTCCTCTAAGAAAAGTAAAAAAAGCTATTGAGCATAGTTTTCTCGTTGCTTCAATGTGGCAAGTGAGAGGAAACCAAAAGCGGCTCATTGGTTTTGCCCGTGCTACCTCAGATCACGCCTTTAATGCCACTATCTGGGATGTAGTGGTTCACCCAGACTTTCAAAGTCAAGGACTGGGGAAGGCGCTAATGAAATACGTTCTCAAAAAACTTAGGAGTGAAGAAATTAGTAATGTCACTCTCTTCGCTGACCCCCATGTTGTAGATTTCTACCGAACTATGGGGTTTATGGCCGATCCAGAAGGCATCAAAGGCATGTTCTGGTATCCTCACTAATGCTCAATCCAAATAAAACCCGATTCGCACAATAAAATCAGGTATAGTAGTACAAATCTATTATTTAAATTTGGTTTGACAAGGTTTAGCCGACGAACGCACAAGTAATATCTCTTGTAAAACTAAGTCGGCAGACAAACCTTTAACCTTTATCAGTCCAAATATCTAAATCTAGCTAGTATTTGCAGAAGATATAAATATATTAGGCATGAGCAGTGTTATGTGATATGATTGCCTTAACGCTTTTGTGAAAGCGCGATCGCTTTGATGGGGAGCTAAAAACCAAACCCAAAAAAGCGGATGAGTATAACGGGATGTAGCGCAGCTTGGTAGCGCGCCTGCTTTGGGAGCAGGATGCCGCAGGTTCAAATCCTGTCATCCCGATTTAATTAATATAGTTAACACTTAGGGTAATTAGCCAGGTTTTCTTTGCTAAATATGCAATTGAATTACATATTTTTACGGAGAAGACCAATTAGGCTGTTTTGTAGTTGAAGCCTAACAGACAAATTTCGTCATTAAATAGTAAGATATTCTGAACACTAAGCTTTGTATAGATTTGAGAAGATACAGCAGTTTGCAACTAAGTGAGGTACAAAACCAAAGGCTTACAAATTAAATTATTCTTCTGCCTTCTGCCTTCTGCCTCCTGCCTCAAAACCAATGACTTTGTACTTCATACAAATGAAAACTGCTGTATTAAAGCAATCGCAGATGGAACGATTGATTAACTAATAGCGTCAACTAATTTTAGAAAAAGCCGATAAAATGGCATTTATCATCTCCAAGGTTGGAGAGATGGATAGGCTTTTTGCTGTTTGAGAAGACATATAATTAGCATCTACGGCATTTCGCGGTCAATAGCGAAGCAAACCTAGAAAAACACAACGTTAGCACAGCCAACTTGTGAAAACGATACTATAGCAACTCTAAATAGTTAGGGAACATTGGATTTTGACCGTTGACGCTTAACACTCAACCTCAACGCGCATAATGAATTTTTCAAAACTAAAATGAATTGCTATATAACTAAAGCTAGTTGGTGCTGTGCAAATCCAACCATTTGTTTAATTTAATTGGACTATTGATGCGAGGAGCAGTCATGAAATCATTTATTCGCTTAGGCGCAACATTGGGTATAGCTGGCAGTGTATTTTTAACAGGGCTTTCAGGAATAGCCAATATACCAGGAATGGGCAATCTAGAGGCGATCGCTCTGCCACAAGATCAAGTAGTGAAAAAGCTCCAAGAAGTACCAGTATTCACGCTCACCAATCCTAAAGGCGAATTTGTAGTTCTTTCAAGAAACAACGCATCTAAGCCGATCTCACAAGTGGGATTTTTTATTAGCAAGCAAGATGCTCAAAAATTCCTTGACAATCGGCTCAAAAAAGAAAATCCCCAGTTAGCAGGCACTCTACAGGTTAGACCTTTGTCCTTGGCAGACTACTATAAAATAGTTCAAGAAAGCAAAAAGAAATCAGATTCTGTGATTTATACTTTAGTTCCGACGCAACAACAAGTAGCTTCGGCAACAAGTATGATCAATCAAAATGGTAAAAAGGTGGAGCAATTCAATGGTATTCCTCTATTTGTACCCAAATTTAAGAAAGATAATAGCTATCTGACTATTCCCCTTGCTAAAGGTAATGAGCGATACATCCCTTTCTTTTTTGAGAAAGAACAAGCAGTGGCTCTGTTAGAGGAATTCAAAAAAGCCGTGCCAAAGGAAGGAGCCAATACTGAAATTCAGGTGGTAGATTTGTACGGTGTTATGGAAGCTCTCAATAGCAGCAGCGATCCTAGTATCAATAAAATTGTTCTCTATCCATCACGGGAGTCGATCAATTTTATTCGCTCCCTGGCGCCAAATCAATCACCAGCTGCCAAGCCAGCTGCCGCCCCCGCTCCGAAAAAATAACGGATATGCGCTCCAAGGTTGAGGTATGGGGGAGAAACATCCGATAGTCTCTGGTTTACAACTTTGGCAGTGGCGGAATGCAGCTCTTGAAGCAGCGATCGCCACTGATGTCCCACCAATGGAAGTAGATTGGTTGCTCCTCGAAGTTGCTGGATTAGACCGCTTGGCACTGCGTTTAGAGTCTTTTAAAAACTGGCCGCAAATTCAACTGCAATTGCCGCTAGAAGAGTTAGACCAACTGTGGCAGAGGCGATTAAATGACCGCTTACCAGTGCAGTACATTGCCGGTGTGACACCTTGGCGTAACTTTCAAATTGCGGTGTCAAGCGCAGTTTTGATTCCCAGACCAGAAACAGAGTATTTAATTGATTTAGCTTTAGCAGCTGCTAACGGTGTCTCAGGACATTGGGCAGATTTGGGTACTGGGAGTGGTGCGATCGCCATCGGATTAGCAGATGTCTTGCCAAAAGCAACAATTCATGCAGTTGATTATAGTTTAGAGGCTTTGGCGATCGCTCGATCCAACGCCGATAATTTGGGTTTTGCTGACCGGATTCAATTTTATCAAGGTTCTTGGTGGGAGCCACTGACATTCTTAAAAGGTCAGTTCAGTGGTATGGTGTCGAACCCCCCTTACATCCCCACCAGCACCTTACTGACTTTGCAACCAGAAGTCGTTAACCACGAACCACATCTAGCTTTGGATGGTGGCCTTGATGGCTTAGATTGTATTCGTCATTTGATCGAAGTCTCCCCCAGTTATTTGCAATCGGGTGGCGTGTGGCTAATTGAGATGATGGCTGGACAAGCGGATGCAGTGCGAGAACTTTTACAAAATCAAGGTAGCTATTGTAAGATTCAAATTCACGCTGATTTAGCTGGAATTGAACGTTTTGCCCTGGCCTATAAAAGTTAGGAGTGATGAGTTATGAGTTATGAGTTATGAAATTCCTTACTCCTGCACAGACGCGATTAATCGCGTCTCTACTCCTAACTTTGTAAATATGACCCAAGTTTCTTTAGAAAATCTAATAGTTGGCGCACGCGCTGGTCTTTTAGTGAGCTTTCCGACTGATACTGTTCCGGCACTTGCAGCGATACCAGAGAAAGCAGCGTTAATTTTTGCGGCGAAACAACGCAGTCAAGACAAACCTTTGATTTTGATGGCAGCTAGTGCTGAAGATTTGTGGCCGTATGTCAAAGGTAGTGAGAATGAATATAAAGTTTGGCAAGAATTAGCAGATAAATATTGGCCAGGAGGGCTGACATTAGTTTTGCCAGCGAGTGAACGCTTACCAAAAGTTATGAATCCTATCGATCCAACAACAATTGGGATTCGAGTACCAAACAGTGCGATCGCTCAAACTATTTTGGCGCAAACAGGCCCTCTTGCCACCACTAGCGCCAACTTTTCTGGTCAGCCGCCTTTGCAAACAATCGCAGAAATTGAGACTCAGTTTCCCCAGGTTCTGATAGCAACGACAGAATACCAGAGTGAAATACCAGGGATGGGTATACCTTCCACTGTTGCTAAATGGACAGGGATAAATTGGCAGATTTTACGACAAGGTGCCATCGAGTTAGATTTATCGAGTGATAACTAAGTATAGGTAGTTATAATGTTGTTTTCGTGGTGTTAACAACAGAGAAATCTGAAACTTTAGTTGGCGCTGTTGTACTTAATTAGCAAGTTAATAATTGCCAGATATGAATTGGAGCAACTGGATATATCTAGGAGTAGGAATAGCACTAGGTATGGTTTTCCGTCAGTTATTTGGGCGAGCGCCTAATGTTTTATCTAGCTCATCCCCAGTAGCGCCATCAGCTCAACAGGATATGTCACTAATATCGCAACAGCTACAGCAAACCCAGCTGGCATATCTGATGGCAAAGGAAATGAGCCAGTTTAAAGCTGGTTTTTTGGCGCGGACTACTCATGAATTGCGATCGCCTTTTAATGGTTTGATTGGCTTACATCAATTAATTTTGTCAGATTTGTGTGAAAATCCAGCTGAAGAGCGAGAATTTATTGCCCAAGCTCACGAGCGAACGCTGAAGTTGCTGAAGCTAATGGATGAAATTCTCAATGTTGCAAGAGCTGAACACGGCACTAATAAATTAGATATTCAGCCCAGAGCCTTAGCCGAAATTTTAGAGGAGGTTCATGACTTAACTTATATGCTGGCGGCAAATCGCAATTTTCCCTTACAATTATTACCCGCAGACTCAGAAATTTATGTTTTGACAGATTACCTCTGGCTCCGCCAAGTATTGATAAGTTTAATAGACACTGCCATTACTCAAATGGAGGAAGGCAGCATTTGTATTTCCAGTAGCACCCTACCTACAAACAATTTTGTAAACATTTGGCTAGATTTACCAACCCATGCTGTACCCTGGAGCGAGCCGATTGATTTGCTCAAATTTGAAGATCCGTTGACCCAGATTGACCAAAAAAACGCTACTCTTTCCCCAGGAATGAGACTATTAATCAATCAAACTTTGGTGGAAGTTATGGGAGGAAAGTTAGAAATCTTGCCCTCGACCATTGTCAAGGAACCACATCAGCAGCTTACCAGACTACAAATCTCTATTCCTCTAGTGAGTAGTGCTGAGTCCTGAGTAGTAGAGAGGAAATCTTGCTTTTTAACTACTCTACTACTACAGTTATTATACTTAATACTCAGCGCTCATTGCTCGGAACTATTTCGATGATTCTTGAAGCTGCACTTCTGTAGCAGCAAGGAAAGTACGGTTAGCTTGATTGTGTAGCACCATCGTAGTGGTAGTGTTGCTTTGAAAACCAATCTTTTCGTAGAAACCCTGTTGGTAAGTAGTCATCAGGTAAACTCGCTCAACCGACTTCATACGAGGATGTCTTAAAACGGTTTCTACTAAATTGCTTCCCAACCCACTATGTTGATACTCTGGATGAATTACAACATCCCAAATTGTGGCGCGATAGATGCCATCAGATGTTGCTCTTGCAAAGCCAATGAGCAGATCGCGATTCCAAACGGAAATCACTGGCTCACTATTGGCAATAGCTATACCTAAGTCTTCAATACTGCGTCCCTTTGCCCAGAAAGCGGAAACGTTTAATAGTTCTTGGAGTTGATAAAGGTCAATTTCAGACTTGCGATCGCTAAATTTAATCTGAAGATCGTTCATGTATGGCATCCACTTTTAGCAGTATCTTTGAACAGACATTTGATGAAATTAAATATGCATTATTCAGAAATCTTGTAGAGACTTAGCACTACTAAGTCTCTACATTCTTTTTGGGCAGATGTCTATTCAGGAGGCAGGAGGAACCCACCCTTAATAAAGGTGGATTGAAACAAGGACGTTTTATACCTCGCTGCAAGCAGTCTCGGTATAATTATTAGTTTAAACTGGGCTTTAAACCCTGCAAATGCAAGTTTTCATTGATACTCATTCCCTCCTGCCTCCTAACTCCTGCCTTTCTTTGTAAGGTTAAGTCATATTTTGCTATAAATTGCTGTACGTGTAGAGAAAGAAAATTTAATGACAAACCCACTTCCATAGAGGATGAGTTGCTCCCTGTTGACGTATCCGATAAACTTGTTTTTCTAAACGTTGTTTTTCCTGCGGTGGCAGTCCGAGTAGAATATTCCGACTTTGCCAAACTAAAACAGCAGCAGTCATCCCCAGACAAAAAGCGAGACCGAAGGTAGACAGTGGATGGTAGAACAATCCAAATCTCACTGCCACCCAGGTAAAATATTGTTGCCACAGAGCAATTTCTGCACGTAGACCCCACAACGAGGCAGGCGCAATGGTCAGCCATAAACAGCCGACAAACAGCCACCTGCCATATACTGTTAGCTGATGTAGTCTTTGTACTTGTTGAGCAAATGATGGGTCAGATTTCTCAAAGTCTGGGACAGTATTTAATCGTTCTTGCGGTTGATCCATAGGGAAATAAGATTGCAAGGCGTGGGTGAGCAATTCAAAATACTTTCACCCAATTGGGAAATATACACTCTTTTTAACTATCCTGGGAACTGGGAGATGTATCAATCGAATCAGCGTTGTCTAACATTTGGGATTCTCCTTTTCGCTCTCGCCACCAAGTTAGAAGAGTACTGGCGATGAAAATACTCGAATAAGCCCCCATTGTGAAGCCAATAATCAAAGCCAGCGAAAAGTTTTTCAGTGTTTCTCCACCAAATAAAAAGATTGCAGATAATGTCAGTAATACGGTTAAGGTAGTGTTGATCGATCTTGTCAATGTTTGGTTAACCGCATCATCTACAATTTGGGCAATCGGCTGTTCGGGATGGATTTTAAGGGTTTCCCGAATGCGATCGTAAATTACCACTGTATCGTTGACTGAAAAACCTGTGATCGTAAGTAAGGCGACGATAAAAAGGCTATCTACTTCGATGCCTGCCACCAAACCCAAAAATGAAAAAGCCCCAACTGTAATCAAGATATCGTGGAGTAGGGCAACGATCGCAAACACAGCATAATCTAACTGGAAGCGGAAACTCATGTAGATAGTAATACCGATGAAGGAAACTATCAGAGCTAACATCCCGGATGTAAACAGTTCTCTGCCTAATGTGGGGCCAACGGAGTCAATTTGGTTCTTTTGCGGGTCAAAAACGCCGATTTCTTCGCTCAAAGCGTTTTGTAATTTGGTACGCTGATCGACACTCAAATCTTTTGACCGAATTAGTACACCATTTTCTACACCATTTTCTGAGACAAGTTGGATACTGCTATCACCTAGTCCCTGTGCTTTTGCTACTTCCCGGACAGCGTTGATATTAATTGGTTTGTCGCAGTTACCGGGTTTGGTGCAATCTCGAACAAACTGCAACCGCGTACCACCGATAAAATCTAAACCGGGGCGTAAGGGGGAACGAATACTAGGTTGTTGCCAAGAAATCACCATTGAGATGATACCAGCGATGATGATAGCGGCAGAAATACTCCACCAAAGCGATCGCGATTTATTAATGCTTAGTTTCATTGAGTCACCTCTGCCTTATTCGATGCTGGCAGGTTTGGACAGAAAAGTTCTGTCTTGCGCAAGGAGTGAATTGAAATTGCCAAAAATAGCAATGTTCGACTACAGGTAATTGCAGTAAACATACTTACAGCTACCCCCAAAGCTAAGGTTAGAGCAAAACCTTTAACTAAACCAGACCCCAGCCAAAATAGGGCAGCGCAAGCAATCCATGTAGTGACGTTGCTATCTAAAATACTAGAAAATGCCCGATAAAAACCCGATTCTACAGAACGATACAGAGATTTACCCGCCCGCAATTCTTCCCGCGTCCTTTCAAAAATTAGCACATTGGCATCAACTGCCATCCCAATACTGAGAATAAAACCAGCAATTCCAGGCAAAGTTAGGGTAACGCCCAATAAAGCAAAGGTTGACCAAGTTAAGAGAGAGTAGATCACTAGTGATATATCCGCAATCAATCCTGGTAGTCGATAGTAAACCACCATGAATATTAATACTAAAGTCAAACCACCGACTCCAGCATAAATACTACTTTGAATGCTATCTTTACCCAAGGTTGCTCCGACTGTCCGCCTTTCTGCAACTTCTACTGGTACGGGTAATGCGCCACCACGTAACTGCACGCCTAAGTCATTAGCTTGTTGGGCGGTAAAACGTCCTGTAATCACGGCAGAACCACCTGTAATCCCAGTAGCGGCAAATTCTATACCTACAGTAGGAGCGCTGATTAGTTCATTGTCTAGAAAAACACCAATGCTACGCCCAGTACCGGCGAGGTTTTTCGTCAAATTGGCAAACAGTTCACCACCCTTTTGGTCGAAGCGAATGGCAACATTCCAGTTGTTACCTTGAGTGGGTTCACCATAGGCATCCTTGAGGTATTTGCCAATTAGTGGTGGATTAGTGCTTTCAAACAATTCTGCGATCGCTTGATTATTTTTTTGTAAGTCTTCTTGATTCTTGACAATTGCCGCTTTGTCGTTACTCTTTCTTAATTCTTCTTGCTTGAATTTCAATTCAGCTCTTGATGCTTGAAAAGCAAGCAGCTGAGTTTCTGTATTCGCCTTTTGGGTACGAAATTCTAACTGTGCTGTACCCCCTAGCACCCGTTCAGCTTGTTCTGGATCGTTGACTCCTGGTAGTTGTACCAATATTTTATCTGTACCGACTGTTTGGATTACTGGCTCAGAAACACCTAAACCATTAATCCGGCCTTCGACAACTTTCTTCACACCTTCCAATTCGCGTTCGGTGATTTTGGGGATATCCGCTGATGGTTTCACCTGAATTGTGAGCTGTGAACCTCCGCGCAAGTCTAGCCCAAGAGGTATCGGAATTGTGGCAATCACCGTAATAGCGGCGATTATCAGGACTAAAATCAAAATTAATAGCGATCGCTGTCTTTGCATACCATAACTCGCATCTGACAAAGGCTATAATAGCGCTCTTTTGAGGAGTTATGAGTTGGGAGTTGGGAGTTAGGAGTTGAGAGTTAGGAGTTGATAGTTAGAAGTTGGGAGTTAGGAGTTGTAAATTCAATATTAAATTTTTAACTCCTCACTCCTAACTTTTAACTCTTAACTTTTAGACTCGCAACGCCACCATTTTTTCCACAGCTTCTACTATTTGCTCTGGTTGGATGATTGTTAGTCGTTCCAGATTGCCGTTGTAAGGTGTGGGGATATCTTGGGAAGAAAGTCGTAGTACAGGCGCATCCAATTCATCAAAAAAGCGATCGTTGATTGAGGCGATGACTTCTGCTCCAATACCGGCAGTGCGCATCGATTCTTCCACAACAATGACTTTATGGGTTTTACGGATTGATGCACCAATGGTATCAAAATCTAATGGTTTAAGGGATATTAAATCGATAACTTCTGGATCGTATCCTTGTTTTTCAAGAGTTTTGACGGCTTGCACTACATGATGGCGCATCCGCGAATAAGTAATAATTGTCACATCTTTCCCTGGACGCACAATTTCTGCTTTATCTAGGGGGAGGAGGTATTCTTCTTGTGGTAAATCTTCTTTCAAGTTGTAAAGTAAAACGTGTTCAAAGAACAACACTGGATTATCATCGCGGATAGCGGATTTCAGCAGTCCTTTGGCGTTTCTTGGTGTGGAGCAGGCAACAATCTTTAACCCTGGCACAGCTTGGAAGTAGGTTTCTAGTCGCTGGGAATGTTCTGCACCTAGCTGCCTTCCCACACCTCCAGGGCCGCGAATTACCATCGGAATTTTAAAGTTACCGCCAGAAGTATAGCGGAGCATCCCAGCGTTGTTGGATATTTGATTGAAGGCAAGCAGTAAAAAGCCCATGTTCATGCCTTCAATGATCGGACGCAACCCAGTCATTGCGGCTCCCACAGCCATCCCAGTAAAGCTATTTTCAGCGATGGGGGTATCTAGAATGCGGAGTTCGCCATATTTTTGGTACAGGTCTTTGGTAACTTTATAGGAACCGCCGTAATGTCCAACATCTTCACCGAGAACGAATACGCTGGAGTCACGCGCCATTTCTTCATCAATGGCTTCCCGTAAGGCGTTGAAGAATAGTGTTTCTGCCATTTAGACCTTTTAGTACGATTATGGTTATAGAATTTTATCGTGCTGCTGTCGCAAATACAGTGAGCGATCGCACTAGTTAGAGTTTAGGTTTTTTAAATAAACGACCTCTAGTATAGAGCGAGTGATTGCCATAACTATATCAAAGCTATTTAACTTCGATTTTAGATGTTTTATGAGCGATCGCCTGACACTCTAGCAAATACGGCTAATTTATTTATGTAATAAAACGTAAAGCTAATGTATAAAATACATTGAAAACTTTTTGATTGGAAAATACCAACTTAAGTGAGGGTTTTTTAGGAAGATAAGTATAAGCGATCAAACCATCACATTGACCAAAAAGTTAAATACGCTAAGATGACGTATTCTATTTGGTACAGGTTTTTGAGATGTCATTAACCGACTCAATGACTGCACGGATTAGAATTTAATCTTGTTGTGTATAGATATTACTTAATATGGCATATGGTGATTTTATTTTAGAGAAAATCAAACATAACTTTCAAATAAATACTATTGAAAAAAGTAATATTTTTGCTAATACACCTGATATAAAATGTAGCAATTTTATTAAGAAATTATTCCATATAATCTACCTATAACCATAAACAAAGAATCTCACGCCTAAACACTAAAACACAACTCTGCGTCTTTGCGCCTCTGCGTGAGATTTTCTCAATTCTTAGCATTCAATCGCACACCTTACTTTAACCATCTCGCCGCATCTTTGGCATGATAAGTCAAAATCAAATCTGCACCAGCGCGTTTAAACCCAATTAAAGTTTCCATAACCACCCGCTCTTCATCAATCCAACCATTGAGAGCCGCAGCTTTCACCATCGCATACTCACCAGAAACATTGTAAGCGGCAACTGGCAAGTTACTTGCTTCCTTGACGCGCCAAATAATATCCATGTATGCCAAGGCTGGCTTAACCATGAGCATATCAGCACCTTCAGCGATATCTAATTCAATCTCTTTAATCGCTTCGCGGGCGTTACCTGGGTCCATTTGGTAAGTTCTTCTGTCCCCAAATTGTGGTGTCGAGTCTGCTGCATCCCGAAATGGGCCATAATAACCCGAAGCATACTTAGCAGCATAAGACAAGATTGGCGTATCTTGAAATCCTGCTTCATCCAAACCCTGACGAATTGCTTGCACAAACCCATCCATCATTCCCGAAGGCGCGATGATATCAGCACCAGCTTTCGCTTGAGAAACTGCCGTTTTCTTCAACAATTCCAGAGTTGGATCGTTTAAAACTCGTCCTGTTAAATCACCAGTTTGTAAATAACCACAATGACCGTGACTGGTATACTCACACAAACAAGTATCAGCAATTACAACCAAATCTGGCACTGCTGCTTTTACTGCCGTCGCCGCTTTCTGGACGATACCGCAATCATGCCAAGCGCCAGTGGCATCCACATCTTTATCAGCTGGAATACCAAATAGAATAATAGAAGGAATTCCTAAGTCGTAAACTTCTTTTGCTTCTTCAACAATTTTATCTACCGAAAGTTGGTAGACTCCGGGCATCGATTTCACCTCATTAGCGATTCCCTCACCCGGTACAGCAAATAGTGGGTAGATTAAATCACTTGTTGTTAAAACAGTTTCACGAACCATCCGGCGCAGTTGGGGATGAGTACGCAGACGACGGGGGCGATGTGTAGGAAACATAAAATTTTATCAAGAAAAACAACGCGAATAGACACAAAACAAAGCGTCACAAAAGCAGGCTAAAAATTTCCTGCCGTCAGACAGACTACAAACAGTGCTTAACTGTCCTTTGCCCTACTCTTAATCAAGTTGTAGGGCAATTTTGTATTCTACAGCTTGGTTGCACCTATCCGACGGACTGGAAAAAAAACAACATTATGAAGAAATTAAAAATTTAAAATGGTAAGACTGTCTGTTGGCAAAAATCCTGGCGAATTGAGGGTTGAGATTTAAACGCAAAGGGACGCGGAGGTAAACGCAGAGGCACGCAGAGAATTCGCTACGAATCAATTAAATTTTGTGTTTGGTAGTAAATAACTGACAATTACCAATGCTCTATGCCTAATCCCATAAATTTCTGTTAAAAAACTCGGAAAATATAGGGATAACGGAAGGGTATATCAGGATTGCTGAAAACTCCGATGAGTGCCCAAATTGTTAATCCCCAGTGTAATAGATATCCCAGACCGGCTAGTGGCCCCAACAATAATAGAGGTAACACTAACCAGCCGAATAGAAAAAACAATGCTCCCAGAATTGCACCGTAAAACCAGACATTAAAGTGGAAATTGATAGATTCTTTGGCGTTTTCTTTAACAACAGGATCGTCAGATACAAGCAGTATGGCGATAGGTATGCCTACAGATACCAATGTTGTGCTGAAAAAAATAGCTCCATGAGACAAAGCAGATAGAAGCTTTCGCTTGTCTGTGTCGTACATTGCTTTCTCCTATTTAGTCAGATTGTTGGTTATACTACGACCCTATCATGAGCATCGTTGTCTTAAGATTAAAAGACTTACCAGAGTCAAAAAAAATTAAGCTAGCTAACAAACAAATACATTTATGTCTACTGAACTTCAGTCTGAACTTATTCAAGCAGTCGAACTTCGCCGCAACTTTGCGATTATATCTCACCCTGATGCTGGTAAAACTACACTAACTGAAAAGCTACTCCTGTACGGGGGTGCAATTCACGAAGCTGGGGCAGTCAAAGCGCGACGGGCACAGCGTAAGGCTACCTCTGACTGGATGGCGATGGAGCAACAACGGGGTATTTCCATTACTTCCACAGTGTTGCAATTTGAATACCAGAATTGTCAAATCAATTTATTGGACACTCCCGGACACCAAGATTTCAGTGAAGATACTTATCGCACCCTTGCTGCTGCCGATAATGCAGTGATGTTAATTGATGCGGCAAAGGGTTTAGAACCGCAAACCCGCAAATTGTTTGAAGTGTGTAAGTTGCGGGGTATCCCAATTTTTACATTTATCAACAAGCTCGATCGCCCCGGAAGGGAACCTCTGGAATTGTTGGATGAAATTGAGCAAGAATTGGGATTGCAAACCTATGCAGTCAACTGGCCGATTGGGATGGGCGATCGCTTTAAAGGTGTTTTTGACCGACACAAACAACAAATACACTTGTTTGAACGCAGCGCCCACGGCAGCCGAGAAGCCCGCGATACAATAGTGGAGTTAGGCGATCCGAGAATAGAAGAACAGCTAGAACAAAATCTGTACTATCAACTGAAAAACGATCTAGAACTCTTAGAAGGAGTTGGCCCAGAGCTAGATTTGCAGTTGATACACGAAGGCAAAATGACGCCTGTGTTCTTTGGTAGCGCCATGACTAACTTCGGGGTAGAGTTATTCCTCAAGTATTTCCTCGACTATGCCCTTAAACCCGGTTCTCATGTTAGCAGTGTTGGCGAAGTTCCCCCTACATACCCAGAATTTTCGGGGTTTGTCTTTAAACTGCAAGCGAATATGGACCCGAAACACCGCGATCGCGTTGCATTTATCCGGGTTTGCACTGGTAAGTTTGAAAAAGATATGATGGTGAATCACGCCCGCATTGGTAAACTCATCCGTCTATCTCGCCCGCAAAAACTTTTTGCTCAAGAGCGAGAATCGATTGATGTGGCTTATCCTGGCGATGTGATCGGTTTGAACAATCCTGGTGTTTTTGCGATCGGGGATACAATTTACACGGGACAAAAGCTCGAATATGAGGGGATTCCGTATTTCTCGCCGGAACTGTTTGCATCTTTGAGGAATCCCAACCCCTCGAAATCTAAACAATTCCAAAAAGGCGTTGCGGAATTGCGAGAAGAAGGTGCTGTGCAAATTATGTATTCAACTGATGAAGCCAAGCGCGATCCAATTTTGGCGGCGGTGGGTCAGTTGCAATTCGAGGTAGTACAGTTTCGTTTACAAAATGAGTATGGTGTAGAAACCATATTAGATTTATTGCCCTACAGTGTCGCCCGTTGGGTTGAGGGTGGTTGGGAAGCATTAGAAAAAGTGGGACGAATATTCAATACCACTACAGTTAAAGACAGTATGGGACGACCAGTGTTGCTATTCCGCAATGAATGGAATTGTCAACAGTTATTGGGCGACCATCCAGAGTTAAAATTAAGCGCGATCGCTCCAGTATTTTCTAGTCAACAACCAGTGGAATAATTCACTTGATGTGGCTCTAACTGGGCGCGGTTGATTTCCACGGCATCCGAGGTTCGCGCTTTTGCACAAACGTGGATCATTTAGAAGAGATTGGAGTGCCAGAATTTGTATGCCTTCACATGCCAAACCATCTTTGGAGGCTGGTTTAGTTGCCCTCAAGCAGGGAAATTACCAAACAGCGATCGCTCAACTAGAACCTATTGCTAGCAGCCATAATGGGACTGCTAGCTTACAAGCTCAGGTTGGTTTAGTGATGGCTTATGCTCGCACTGGCGAAGTTTCCAAAGCGATCGCTATTTCCCAGAATCTCATTGAGAGTAACAATCCGCAAGTTCAAGAGTGGGCAACACGCGCTCTCGAACACCTGACAAAACGTAAAAAATCCGATCGAGAATCAAAAAAAGTCGAAACTGGATTTGTTCCCTTTGAGAATTCAACGCCAGCAGATTCAACCCCCATTACTCCCCCGGAAACTCCTACATCAGAGGAAAAACCAAACGATCGAGTCATAGAAACCAAAAGCGACGACATCCCGCCGATGGTGCCACTAGCTAGACTCAAAGCGACATTAGCGACACCGCCACCACCGCCACCATTGGCTACACCCCTAAGCGGCTTCATGGGTTCTGTTACCCGCACTCAAGCCAAATTATTCGGCGTTATTTATTGGCGGCAAGCACAACGAGCCAAAGCATGGCAACCACTACGTAAACCAAAATTAATTCCCTTGCGGCTACTATCGGCAGGGACATTTATCGCCCTGTTTTGGGTAATACGAGAAATCCTCAAGTTGGCATTAGGATTAATCAACCAGACTTTAGTCAAACTACCTTATCTGGAGCCAATACAGTTTTTATACCAAGATCCTACTCAACTGTTGCTGATCGCATTGGTGATTTTAATCGGGGTATCACCTTGGTTGCTGGATCTGCTACTGGCGAACTTGTATGGTCAGCGAGAATTTCCGAAAGATGTATTGAATACTCATAGCCGCGAAGCTGTTCGGGTGCTACAACGTTGTTCCCAACAGCGGCACTGGCCGTTACCCAAACTGCGGATTTTACCAACGGCTGCACCAATTATTCTGACTTATGGTAGTTTACCACGTAATGCCAGGATTGTTGTGAGTCAAGGGCTATTAGAGCAGCTGGCAGATGATGAAATCGCCATTATTTACGCCACGCAGCTAGGGCATATTGCTCACTGGGATTTTGCTGTAATGTCTTTGTTGCTGTTGGTTACACTACCAACTCACAAGCTATATCAGCAAGTGTCGGAGTTGGGAGACAAAATATCAGCGAAAATTTGGCGTTGGCCAGTGACAATTCTGGCAAGTCTAATTTATGGAATTTGGTGTTTGCTGACTGGAACTGGATTGTGGTTGTCGCGGTTGCGGCTTTATTATAGCGATCGCGTCGCTGCTGAAATTACTGGTAATCCCAATGCTCTGATTCGCGCTTTACTCAAAATTGCCATTGGCATCGCCGCTGATATCCAAAAACAAGAACACACCAGTTGGCAACTGGAAAGCTTAAATCTTTTAACACCAGTCAGCTACCAACAGAGTTTATCTTTGGGCACTATTGCCAGTAATCTATCTTTTGAATCCTTTTTAAAGTGGGATACGGCCAATCCCTATCGCCGATGGTTTACGATTAATAATAGCCATCCTTTAATGGGCGATCGCATCGAACGCCTCTGTCAAATAGCCCGTCACTGGCATCTAGACACCGAACTACATTTTGATAGCGTTCCATCAAAGGTTAAGCGTCAGTCTTTTCTATTACAAGTCGCTCCCTGGTTGGGAATTCCTCTAGGGGTTCTGTTTGCAGCTTTCGTCTGGCTAACCTGGCAACTAGCATTCACACTCAAGTTTTTAAATCTAAAGTGGATATATGAAGATTGGTCTTTTATTACAGGCTGCCTTCTGATTGGCTTTAGCATCGGTACTGTGATGCGGATTAATTCTTTCTTCCCCGATATTAAACCTGCCACCGTACAAACTGACGACAGCTTACCCAACCTGTTAGCTGACCCTTCTGCCTTACCTATTGATAGCGTCAGCGTGCGTCTTGTGGGTAAATTATTAGGTCGTCAAGGCACTAGTAACACCCTAGCGCAAGATTTAATCTTGCAATCCAGCGCAGGTTTGGTGAAATTGCACCACATTTCTTGGCTAGGACAGTCAGTCAATCACCAGGATCTAATCGGGCGGCAAATTATCGTCACAGGTTGGTTCCGGCGAGGAGCAACACCTTGGATCGATATCCAAACCCTAGAAACTCAAAGTGGTAAAACCATTCATAGCCCTCATCCTATTTGGTCTACTTTTTTAGCTGTTGCAGCACAGGCTTGGGGCGCATACGTCTTTCTAACTGGTTAGTCATTGGTCATTGGTCATTAGTCATTGGTCATTAGTCATTAGTCATTGGTCATTGGTTATCAACAAAGGACAAAGGACAAATTGGAATGTAAAGAAAAGTTGCAGGTTTCCTTAACAAATGTTACATTTATTTACACAAACAAGAGCAACCGACATAACTCAGCATCACCGCTTAGTTGTGGATTTAGGTGCTTTTTCCCCGCTCTATACCTTTTTATCCTCCCAACACAGCAGCAAATTAACCAGCCACTGGCTGGTTTTTGTTTCAAAATATGCTCACTTGCATAAAAAAATGTGTTTTATGTTACGATCTAGTAATAGTAATGCTGAAAATGTAGGCGCTAAACTAGCTACGTAGAAAATACCGTGGTAATGTAAGGAATGGTATTTGATTCTGCGAAAAAGGGCATAGAAGAAAGCGTGTACTTTAGCAGGCAATAGGCTATTAAATTTACAATTCTTAGAATTAAGGTGTTATTAACTCACCATTAGTGTGAGCCTTTGGATTAAACAAGCTTGATCCCGACGAAAAACTGTATTGTTGTATAAGTTGACAGTTTCGAGCAAAAAAATTGGTTTATGGCAGTCTTGGTCAATAGCATCTATTTAAAAGCCAAAGCTAAGTGATTGTTTTCTTGCCTTGCCATGTTCATTCAACTCTGGAGGTATAGTTCATGTCCGTTCGCCTATATATAGGTAATTTGCCTAAAGATGAAATAGATCGTCAAGATCTGCAAGCCGTTTTTGCAGCAGAAGGTGATGCTGTAACTACTAAATTAATTAAAGACCGCAAAACTGGCAAATGCCGTGGTTTCGGTTTTCTTACAGTCAACAATGACGAACAAGCTGACGAAATTATTGAAAAGTATAATGGTCAGATGTTCAAAGACACTCCCATTAAGCTAGAGAAGGCATTACCTCGCACAAAGGGTGAAGAGGGCGACGAGCAAGCTCCTAAACCAGTTACTCTTGCTAATAATAGTACGCCAACTCCTGCCCCCAACAGAGAAGGTAGCCGTCGTGAGAAAAGCTCTAAGAAGCCTCGTCGTGGCGGCGGTGGCGGTGGTTCTCGCGAAACCAGCACCACAACCACCGATTCAGACGCTATTCGTCCAGATCCGCGTTGGGCTTCGGAATTAGAAAAGCTGAAGCAGATGTTAGCTGCACAAACTACGAATTAATCGTTAAGGGAGAGAAGTTAAAAATTAAAAATCAGAATTTTTTTTTGATTTTTAATTTTTAATTATTGTTGATAATTATCTAGCTGCTTGGTTAAATATACTTGCAGCTAATTTTGTAAGTGCGTAAGCATCGCATTGTCAAATCGTGGAGAATTGAGGGTTGAAATTTCAACGCAGAGGGACGCAAAGGTAAGCGCAGAGGTACGCAGAGAATATGCTACGAAGTTATATAGTTTTCTATTTAGAATAAAATTAAGTTTTTGTAATTAAAGGCATTGAAAAACCTGGACGATGGGGATGCGATGCCTAGGTTGGGCTGTGCCTACGCAGTAATTAGCTGGATTTGATAAATTAGAGTCAGTAATGGCAAGCTTGATAATGCCAAGAGAACCAGAGGCGCGATCGCTTTCAAGATAATCTACACTCAAGGTGATACCGATCGTTTGCAGCTTCTGTTATGTCCTCAATTCTAGATTCTTTGCCACCTGCGCTCGCTAAAATTGTCCAGCGCTTTCAACGCGCTTCCGAACCGAAACGACGCTACGAACAGCTAATCTGGTATGCTCAGAAGCTCAATGAGTTCCCAGAAGCTGATAAATTACCCGAAAATAAAGTTCCTGGTTGCGTGTCTCAAGTTTATATCACAGCAGCTTTGGATGACGGTAAAGTTGTATTTCAGGGCGATTCCGACTCCCAATTAACCAAAGGATTAGTCGGGCTTCTGGTTGAAGGATTACACGGGTTAACGCCAAGTGAGATTGTCCAACTTACTCCAGATTTTATTCAAGAAACAGGTTTAAATGTTAGCTTGACACCTTCCCGCGCTAATGGATTTTACAACATTTTTAAAACAATGCAAAAAAAAGCATTGGAATGTAAGTTAGATTTACCTAGCTAAACAGATAAGTGTAAATAATTATGGTTCTACCTCAGCAATAACATTTGTATGTTGTACTCGATGCATCAAGGCTTTATAACTTATTTTGTCAAAGTCTTGTGTAAAGGTGAAGCGTGTCACGAAGCTGACTAGGAGATTTAGGATGTTTGTGGCTGACCTTAGCTATTATCTGGACAATTTCAGAACTGATTGAATAAGGATGGACGTAACAAACTTCTTGCGGATGTTTGAGCGAACACCAATCGCATTACACCAAGACTATTTATGTCGTGTTCTCCGCCCCGCGATAGAAATTATCCGATCTGACTCTGGCATTAACTTAGCTGGAAGTCATTATAATGGATCGCCTGATTTGCCAGAAAGGTTCGAGTGGCCAACTCACCATCTAGGACTTTACCGCTTCCTTGGCCAGTTTAACTTTGCAGAAATTCCACAAGTTAATGCTGGTTTGCCTGAGCGCGGACTATTAAGCCTTTTCGTAGCTGATGACCCTGATGGCGAAAGCGATATTTTTTGGGGAGATGCGGACTATATTCATGCAGAATTCTTTAGTGACATAACAAAACTTGTTCCTACTGTACCGCCTGATTTGGTTGCAAGAGGCTCAAGCTGCACAATCACATTTAGACAGACATTCGATCTTCCCTTTGACGAATATCAAGTTGACGAGTGGCCATTTCAGACAGATGAGCTATGTGCATCTTATGGCGATCTTCGGAATGCTTTACACCAGAGTGATGACTATCTTCTCGGATATCCATCGCATTGTACTCTTGCATATGATCCAACTCCGGGAGCAGAGTGGATTTCGCTATTTACAGCTAATTCGGATGACGAATTGGCCTGGAATTGGAATGATGGTGATAAGCTCATGATCTTCATCGAGATTGAACGACTCAAAAAACATGACTTCTCAAATCTAAGAGCGGACGCTGGTTAATAGCCAATAAATAGGGCTGACAATGGCTATTTTATGGCTGCATAGGCAGCCCCAAGCGGACTAGATGAAAATGAAATAGCCCTGCTTTACCCCTGACTTTTAATAATAAATTTAGTCTTATGTCAACAAATTTATTATCTACTTCTGTTGCTACTGGCTTTGGTGGAGTAGTTCAAGAATATCTCTGGAATTGGGAAAATCAGCAATTGCGCGTTGTTTATGAAACCCTTGGTAAAGGTTCACCGTTATTGCTACTACCATCTTTCAGCAGTGTTTCGACGCGTTTGGAAGTCGGCGAACTTGCCAAGTTACTAGCTCCCAATTTTCAAGTTGTAGCCATAGACTGGCCTGGATTTGGTGAATCTTCTCGCCCTAGTTTGAATTACCGACCAGAAATATATCAGCACTTTCTGGAAGATTTTGTCAAAGCTATTTTTAATACTCCCATTACCGTGGTGGCGGCTGGTCATGCTGCTACATACGTTTTACAATTAGCTGTCAAACAGGCTGCTTTCTCAAAAATTGTATTGTTGGCTCCTACTTGGCGTGGGCCTTTACCAACAATGGGGGCAAGTCAACAGATAGCTGGCGTTGTGAGAGAATTGGTGCGATCGCCTATACTTGGTCAAGTTCTCTACAAACTCAACACTACCCCATCCTTTTTAAGTTTCATGTACCGCCGTCATGTTTTTACTGACGCGGCTAAAATTACACCCAGTTTCATTGAGAAAAAGTGGCACACGACTCAACAACCAGGAGCGCGATTTGCATCTGCTGCCTTTGTAACTGGTAATCTCGATGCTGTACGCGAACAATCTGATTTTTTGGAACTTGTAAAATCTTTAACCGTACCGCTCATGGTAGTAATTGGAGAATCCAGCCCCCCTAAATCACGAGAAGAAATGAACGCTTTGGTAGCCTTACCAGGAGTGAGAAGCGTTGTCATTCCTGGTTCTTTGGGATTGCATGAAGAATATCCAGCAGTTGTTTTAGAAGGAGTTCAAGATTTTTTGTTCTCCCGATAAAATTCAATCCTCATACCAAGACGCAAAGAATCATTTTGCGCCTTGGTGCGAGATTAAAATTAGTTCAAACTACTGCTTCCCTACCTTGGGCGGGTTTTAGAAAACAAGCGGGAATCTTTTTCTTTTTTGAGGAAATTAAGAGAGCGACGCAAACGTTTTTTTCCTTCTGCAAATCCAAATAAATTTGCATACTCAGACTTGGGATTTTCTACAATATTTAAAGCCGTTTCTAAGTAGGATATGGCGAGATCCACTTCTTGATTAGATAGCTTAGTTGCGTTATCTTGCCAGCTTTCAGCGATGCGTCCCAAAGCTTCTTCTGCATTATAGCTAAACTCCGGTTTCTTCAAAGCTTCAATAAGCACCGGGACGGCTGTTGCTGCTTTTTCTCCCATGCTTTCTAAGGCAGAGGCAGCACTTGAACGAACCTGAAAGTCCAAATCATTTTTCAAAGCTTCAATAAGTGCGGGGACTGCGGTTGCTGCTTTTTCACCGATGAATTTCAAAGCATAGGCAGCATTTGAGCGAACTTTTGCATTTTTATCCTCTTTTAAAGCTGTGATGAGTACAGGCACGGCTTTTACTACTTCTTCACTCTTGCGTTCCCAAATACCAACCCTTCCCAAAATAGAGGCAGCACTTATACGAACCAAATCATTTTTGTCTTTCAATGCTTGGATAATTACAGGAAATAGCGATGTTGTATCTTTCGCCATATTACTCAAAGCACTAGTAGCATTTGATCGCACTTGCTCGTTGTCATCTTTGAGTGTTTCCATGAGTACGGGAATTGCTGCTTTCAGTTCGTTTGTGAGTTTGACGTTAAAGTTGTCATCGCTAGAATAAGTAAAACTCATAGATCGAAAAGCTATGAGCGCAGCTAACCGCACTTCCGTATCACTGTCTTTGAGTGCTGCAATGACAACGGGGATGACTGCTTTCACGTCAGGGGTAGATTTATTTAAGTCGTTGCCAGCAATGCTAATCAAAGCTGAGACAGCACAAACGCGAACTTCCGCATCTGGATCGTTTTTTGAGGCGGTAATTAAGTTTGGAATTACCTGACTAGCTACTTTTTTATCAATGCTTCCCAACAGGTGAGCAGCATCGGCACGCAGTTTTGTATCCTGGTTTCGTAACGCTTTAACTAAATCAGAAACAGCTTGTGAACCAATTCTTTGCCTAGCTCTAGCTGTTCTTTCAGAGCCACAATAATTCCTGTTTGGTTCTTGGTAACTTGAAACACTCAGTGTGCGCTCCTTCTCTTGTCCCCAGGCGTTGCCCATCGGCAACATAGATAACCAAAGGCATAAAAATGAAATTTCTAATGCCACTTGAAATTTAACTAAAAAGCTAACTGGAATAAATGCAGATGCTTGACCTGTTTGAGTTACTTGCTTTTTCGAGCAGCTAGTGTTTTTTGAAACCACCACGCTTCTCCATCAAAGTATAGTTTTTTATGTGATGATTATCATAGATTTCCTCATATTGTCAAGCTACTAACCTGCAACTTACGGTAGAGTGGACTAGCTTAGATGCAATATTCCTACCAAGCTATGCCAACTTATAAATATTTATTACTTATTACAGATGCACAAAAATAAAGTGCTTCTTGATTAAATTATGTGATTATTTTGCTGAAACCCAAAATAACAGCAAGTTCGCACAAAAATATAAAAAGATTTATCATGGGCGATAATGATTATCCACAAGGTGAGACAAGAGGAATTTAGAGTATGGTGGCTGACGTAATCAACAATTCAGTTCCCGTTACTGTTCTTACAGGCTATTTGGGAGCAGGTAAAACGACTCTACTCAATCACATCCTCACCTACGAACATGGCAAAAAAGTTGCTGTGATTGTTAATGAATTTGGGGAAGTGGGTATTGATAATCAATTGATTATCGATGCAGATGAAGAAATATTTGAAATGAACAATGGCTGTATCTGTTGTACAGTACGCGGCGATTTAATTCGCATCATTGGCAATTTGATGAAGCGGCGCGATAAATTCGATCATTTAGTAATTGAAACAACTGGATTAGCCGATCCTGCGCCAGTGATTCAGACATTTTTTGTTGATGAAGATTTGCAAAGTCAACTGTCTCTCGATGCAGTGGTGACAGTCGTAGATGCCAAGCACATTTGGCAGCACTGGGATGCAGACGAAGCCCAAGAACAGATTGCTTTTGCCGATGTAATTTTACTTAATAAAACAGATTTAGTAGCGCCAGAAGAGTTGAATGAATTAGAAAAACGGATTCGGGCGATGAATGCGATCGCAAAAATCTACCGTACCCAAAATTCTGAACTAGGAATGGATGCTTTATTAGGTGTAAAAGCCTTTGATTTAGAACGCGCATTAGAAATCGATCCAGATTTCTTAGGCGAAGATGCCCACGTACACGATGAAACTGTCTATTCTGTAGCTTTAGTAGAAGCAGGTGCAGTTGATGGAGAAAAATTAAACGCTTGGCTTTCGGAATTACTGCGTACTCAAGGCCCCGATATTTTTCGGATGAAAGGCATTTTAAATATTGCTGGAGAAGATAATCGATTTGTCTTCCAAGGGGTACACATGATATTTGATGGCAAACCCGATCGCCCCTGGAAACCCAGCGAAACTCCTAAAAACGAACTAGTCTTCATCGGCCGCAACCTTGATGCAGCCCAACTCAAGCAAGATTTTCTCGCTTGTTTAGCGTAAATAAAAAGTTAGGAGTTAGGAGTTATGAGTGATGAGTTAAAAATTCCTAACTTCTAACTTCTAACTCCTCACTCTTGTAGAAAATTATGAACACCACAACCAGCAAATCTAAGGAATTTGAACAACACTATTCGGGGACACTTTCAGATTATGTAACTGCGATCGCTTGGTCGCCACAAGGTCAAACTTTAGCAGCAACTTCCGCCGCTGGAGAAGTAGTTTTGTGGAATGATGGCGAACTCACAACCTTACAAACTGGTAACGCTAAATCAGTAGACTGTCTAGCTTTTTCACCAGATGGAAAATTTTTAGCCGTTGGCGGACAAGATGGACAGGTAAAAATTTGGCGCGACACTGAATTAATCGCCACGTTAGAAAATGCTCCCGCATGGGTTGACAAGCTAGCTTGGAATTACACCAGTAACCAACTCGCTTTTAGTTTGGGGCGTTACGTCCAAGTCTGGGATGCAGAGACTCGTGAAATTGTCGTGACGCTGAATTTCGACAACTCTTCAGTACTGGGTATAGATTGGCGCATTGATGGGCAGTATTTGGCTATTGGTGGTTACAAAGGAATGAAGATTTGGCATAGTCAAAACTGGGATGAAGAACCATACAGTTTAGATATGACTACTGTCAGTTTAGCGATGGCTTGGTCGCCCGATGGTAAATTCCTGGCTTCTGGCAACATGGATCGTAGTGTCACCGTTTTGGAATGGAACAACCCCGATCCTTGGGTGATGCGCGGCTTCCCTGGTAAAATTCGCCAATTGGCATGGTCAGAAGCTATGACCAAAGTAGGTGCGCCAATATTGGCATCTTCTAGCGTTGAAGGTATTGTAGTCTGGGAAAAGCTAGAGGATGATTCATTAGGTTGGGAAGCACGAGTATTAACTAATCATGTGGGTGTGATTAATGCGATCGCCTTTGCACCCAAAAGCTTCCTTCTGGCTTCTGCTGCTGCTGACGGCTGGTTATGTTTGTGGAACCAAGCCAAAGAAGTATCCCAAATTATCACAGGTGTCTCTGGAGGATTTTCTAGCCTAGCTTGGCATCCCCAAGGTAAGTTATTGGCCGCAGGGGGTGAACAGGGCGAATTACTTGTATGGTCAAAGGTTTTGCGGGGTCAAGGATTCGGGCGTAGTTGAGCAATACTTGGTAATTAAAATTGAAGCTGGGCAATTTATTAGCTATGCTGTATCAGCAAAGCTATCTTTGTGTGAATTATGAAAATTGTCAAACTGATTTTACTTGCCTGTCCCGCATTTCTGATATCCATGCTGCTGGTAGTCAATCCAGCAAACGCATCTAGCCTAAAATCTACATACGCTACCCAAATTATGACGGTAGTATCTACACAACAAATTCCCGATCTGGCAACACCAAACTTGATTCAAACATCTCAGCCGATTATCGATCGAGTTGGTTGTAATTGTGCCAACTGTGTTCAGTCTAAATTTCAGTCGCTACAAGGCAAGCTGCCATCCGCCGATTTTTAATAAATTTAGGAGTTATGAATATTGTACGGGCACAGCATTGCTGTGCCCTTATTAATTTTATGAGCTTTTTGTCGGTGGCGATCGCATCGGTTGCGGCATAATTATTTATGATATTCGCTAAAAGTCACGCCTGAAAAACGAAGTAGGAAAGTTGTTAAGTGAATCTCTGGATACTGAGAAAGCTGCTGGTAAGCTGGTGAAGTTGGTGCAATCGCTATCTGCACCCAAGCTGTTAAGCTCTTGTTAAAAGAGCTAGTCCGGGGATTAGAAAACTTGCTAGAGTGAACAGAGTTAGCCTTAATGTCTAATCCCCAAAACCTATACATCTCATGGATTTTGCTAATATTGCATCCCAGTTAAACGCTGGAACGATTTTGCCAGAGGGGATTGTTATTCTCACCCTCTTGGGGGTTTTGATTGTTGATTTGATTTTGGGGCGTACATCTGGACGCTGGATTGGATATCTAGCGATCGCAGGTTTATTTGCTTCGATTGTCGCCCTATATTTTCAATGGGACTCTCCCAATCCTATCGGTTTTACCGGTGGCTTTAATAGTGATGACTTGAGTATCGTCTTTCGCGGTATTATTGCCTTGTCTGCGATTGTGACTATACTGATGTCAATTCGCTACGTTGAGCAGAGTGGCACCTCTTTAGCAGAATTTCTCGCTATTTTGCTGAGTGCTACTTTGGGAGGGATGTTTTTATCCGGGGCTAGTGAGTTGGTGATGATTTTCATCTCCCTAGAAACCCTGAGTATCTCCTCTTACTTGTTGACAGGTTATACCAAGCGTGACCCCCGCTCCAACGAAGCGGCGCTGAAATACTTGTTAATTGGAGCTTCCAGTACAGCAATATTTTTGTACGGTGTATCCCTGCTGTATGGACTATCTGGAGGACAAACCGAACTTAGTGCGATCGCTAATGGCATTGCCACAGCAAAAGTGGGACAATCTTTAGGTTTAGTGATTGCCCTGGTATTTGCGATCGCGGGTATTGGCTTCAAAATCTCCGCTGCACCCTTCCACCAGTGGACACCAGACGTTTACGAAGGCGCTCCCACCCCAGTCATCGCCTTTTTATCTGTCGGTTCCAAAGCAGCTGGTTTTGCCTTAGCCATCCGCTTGTTAACAACAGCCTTCCCCCTTGTTGCTGACGAGTGGAGGTTTGTCTTCACAGCTCTAGCCGTTCTCAGCATGATTTTGGGTAACGTAGTCGCCCTAGCCCAAACCAGCATGAAACGGATGCTAGCTTATTCATCGATTGCCCAAGCTGGGTTTGTGATGATTGGCTTGATTGCTGGTACTCAGGCAGGATACGCCAGTATGATATTCTACTTACTGGTTTACCTGTTCATGAACCTGTGCGGCTTTACCTGCATCATTCTGTTTTCACTGCGGACAGGAACCGACCAGATTGCCGAATACTCTGGCTTATATCAGAAAGACCCACTCCTAACACTAGCGTTGAGTATCTCCCTGCTTTCCTTGGGTGGTATTCCACCATTAGCTGGGTTTTTCGGCAAGATTTACTTATTCTGGGCTGGTTGGCAAGCAGGACTTTATTGGTTAGTTTTGCTGGGCTTAGTTACCACCGTCGTCTCCATCTACTACTACATTCGCGTAGTTAAGATGATGGTAGTAAAAGAACCCCATGAAATGTCCGACGCAGTGAAGAATTATCCCCAAGTGCGTTGGGATTTGCCTGGGTTAAGACCTTTGCAGGTTGGGTTGGTGGTAACATTTATTGCCACTTCTATAGCAGGGATTTTGTCAAATCCACTGTTTACGCTGGCTAACAACTCTATTTCCCATACCGCATTTTTGCAAGCAACAATCAACACTAATGTAAAAGCAGAAAATCCACTGCTTTTACCAAAGTTAGATTCGGTTAGTCAGTCGGAATCCTCTGTTGATTCTACTGCCAAGATATAACTGAGTCTCAACCAGATTTTGTAATCAAAAACACGCCTGTTTGCTAATTAGCATACAGGCGTTGTTATATCTTTTAACTTAAATTTTATAAAGCTGATTGAATAGGTATTTTAATTACAAATTCTGCACCTTTTTCTGGAATAGAAAAACAGTTAAGTTGCCCGTTATGTTTTTCAACTATAATTTGATAGCTTATATATAGCCCTAGTCCAGTACCTTTACCCACAGTTTTAGTGGTAAAAAACGGATCGAATAGCTTTGAGCGAACTTGTTCATTTATCCCCAAACCATTATCAGCAATACTAACTTCTATCCATTTTTCATCGATTAGCTCAGTTTTAATTTGAATTTGGGGATTATTATTTATCAGTTTTTGACTTTCAGTTTTTTGTGTATTTACTTCTGAATACTGACTGTTGAGCGCTGATGCTTCCAGTGCATCGATTGCATTAGCAAGAATATTCATAAACACTTGATTGAGTTGACCAGGATAGCAAGTTACATTTGGTAGCTGACTATATTTTTTGATGACTTTGATTTCTGGGTACTCATGCCTAGCTTGCAGGCGATGCTCCAAAATCATCAAGGTACTATCAATTCCTTCATGAATATTGACTTGCTTAAGTTCTGCTTCATCCAGCCTGGAAAAATTACGTAGTGATTTAACAATTTCCTGAATGCGTTCTGCTCCCACTTTCATGGATTGGAAGAGTTTGGTTATATCTTGAATCAAAAAATCTAAGTCTATTTCTTCTACTTGCTGTTGGATTTCTGGAAGAGTATTTGGAAAAGCTTGTTGATAAGCTTCGATTAATTTCAGTAAATCCTGAGTATATTTATGAGCGTGGTGAAGGTTCCCATAAATAAAACTCACGGGGTTATTAATTTCATGAGCAATACCAGCGACCATCTGACCTAAACTAGACATTTTCTCAGCTTGGATAAGCTGAGTTTGGGTAAGCTTTAGCTCATTTAGTGTGTCTTGTAAAGCAGTTGTACGTTCCTCGACCCGAATTTCTAGCTCTTGATTCGCTTTCTTGAGCGCTTCCTCTGCTTGTTTCCGTCTCTGAATTTCTTTGGCTAACTCATCAATTTTTTCGTTCAAGAGAACGAAATTACTGCTGGTCAGAGTTCTATTTTCCAAGCGTAAGAGAATTAAAGCTGAAGATTCAGGAGACCAAGGTTGAATAACGGCTCCTTGGCTACGACATATTAACGTTTGTCCATCATTCTTTCGTAAAGTCAAAGAGCCAATCACCATTGCCCTGCTACTTGAACAAGCTTGCAGATACTTTACAATATCGTTAGCAGGCTCAGTTACAATTTCAAAAAGTATTTTTCCCTGCAATTCTTGACGGCGTAACCCCAACATATCTGCTAATGGTTGATTGGTAGCTAACAGCTGACCCTCTCCACTTACCAGAAGTAAAGGTTCTGGTAAAACTCTGGCAAATTCAAGAAATTGTTCAGGAGTCATGGGGCTTCTACTTTCACGGTTTGACTCTACTTTACATATCTGCACTAAGCTTAATCCTGGAGTTATTTTGTTCGATAGTGAAGGATTTACACAGATTCTAGTCCCCTAAAGTATTCTCGACCTTCTGCATCTTCTGCCTCTTCTGTAAGTTTTAAGTAAACAATAACTTTACATCCAGAATTACCTTCTGCTATTGTCTCTTGCAATTCTACTTTTGCATATCCTAGATTATTAGCTGCGATCGTTCCAAAAACGTTTGAAGTCATCATGCACATGGCAGGGCGATTAATTACTTTATCGCCAAATGGGCAAACGCGGTTGCCAAAGACAATTTTTTCATCATTCTGCTCAATGACATAAAAATCGCCCTGGATTCGTTTTTTTAAATCAATCAAGACATCAGCTACCTGCCTACGAGAAAGGTTAGATATCTCCAGGGCAGATTTATAATCTTGGTTAATCTGCCTTCCCATCCTTTCACCAACAACGCTAATAAATCCCGAAGCTTCTTTTAAACCCACTACATCCTGCAAAGTACCAGATAATTCTCTGATTAGTGTACGTAAAAATATGTCGCGTTCTAAAGAAAGATTAAGCGTAGCTATTGAGTCCTTGGGTACATCGATCATAAATTTTGAGAATACAATCTTGGAAGTACACTTATAGAGTTCCCCAAAATTTCTCTAAAGTAACTACTTAATCTTTTTATTTTGAGAATTTAATGTTTGCTTTTGGTTCTAATGAAAAAATGTCGATAAGAAATTATGAGCCTTATCGTTGTGACAGTTTACGGTTTTGCATAGTCTCTTCTAGGTTAAGTCCCCATTATTTTTTCTAACCCTCCTTCAAGAGTGGGGAATTAGATCGAGTCTTAAAAGGTTAGCCAGCAAAAATAATCCCAGCTTTTGGTATATCTTTTGCAATAGAACTGGCACATTGCTGAAGAATTTCTTCAACTGCTGCAAGAGAATCTGGATCGTTACTGTGGTCTACTACTGCCTCGAACATAAATTTATTTATTATGTTAATAAATGTAGCTTACTATAATTATTAAATAGGAAGTTTAATGATAAATTCTGAACCTTGCCCTATTGATGAATTTACCTCTAGAGTTCCTCCATGTTTTTCGACAACAATCTGACGAGCAATTGATAAGCCTAATCCTGTGCCTTGACCCACAGGCTTGGTGGTGAATAAATAGTCAAAGATTTTTTGTTGGACATCAGCCGACATTCCCACGCCATTATCTTTAATCCTAATCGAGATATAATTTTTATCTTCAGTGAGAGTGGTTTGAATCAAAATTTGATTAGGATTTGCATCAATTTCCATATAGGTAAGTCCTATATTAGACTCCTCTAAAGCATCAATAGCATTAGCTAATAAATTCATAAATACTTGATTGAGTTGTCCGATAAAACATTCTAATTCTGGCAATATATCGTAATCTCTAATTACTTGAATATCGGGTCGATCTTCGGATGCTTTTAAACGGTGTTTTAGAATCATAATTGTACTGTCTATACCATCATGAATGTTGCAATACACTTTGCGATCGCTATCTGCTCGAGAAAAGGTTCTCAAGCTAGTACTAATGTTGCGAATGCGCTGAATTCCCTCTTTCATTGAGGAAATTAAATTAGGTAGATCGGCAAGTATATACTTCAAATCTATCGCTGCAATTTCCTCTTGAATTTCTGGAACTGGATTAGGATAGTGTTCCTGATAAAGGTCAATAATGTTAATCATGTTTTGGAAATATACTGAAGCGTGTCCAAGATTGCCATGAATAAAACCAACTGGATTATTAATTTCATGAGCAACTCCTGCTACTAATTGACCAAGAGCAGACATTTTTTCCGTCTGTACAAGCTGAAGTTGAGACTCTTGTAAGTCTTTTAATGCCCTAGATAATGCTGATGTCCTTTCTAAAACTCGTTTTTCTAAAGTTTTTGTGAGATTTCGTAATTGAAGATGGGTTTTAATTCTAGCTAATAATTCTTCTTGATGAAAGGGTTTTGTGATATAATCAACTGCTCCTATATTTAGACCCTTTACCTTACTATGAGTATCAGAATTAGCTGTCATAAAAATTACGGGGATATCACAAGTAGCTGAATTTTCTTTTAGTCTTTTGCAAGTTTCAAATCCATCTATTCCTGGCATCATCACATCTAATAAAATTAAATCGGGAAGTTGAAATTCAACCTGTTTAAGTGCTTTTTCTCCATCATTTTCTGTGATAACTTTAAAGCCTACATTAGTTAATGTATCAAAGACAATTTCTAAATTAGTAGTAGTATCATCTACCACTAAGATTAAACTATCTTCTGGAGTATAAAGCATTTTCATATCTGGTTTTTCATTCATATATTTAAATTAATTTTATTCATTGTTAGTTATTGCCTTTTGCCTTGCGATCGCAGCTAATTCCCCTCTATTTTATTGGTAGACAGGCTGCCAATTTATCGTCTGACAACCCTATAGTTCCCAAAAACTCTGATAACAGCAACATTTTCACGCTAAATTGCCTATAGCTTTGCGTTGGGGCAATCGCTAATGGACATCGATACGCCAAAGTTTAAAATCCTTTTTTATAAAGGCGATCGCTCTGAAATTAGTTATTTATACCCTTGTCTTTTTATAAGAGTAGCGCTATCAAGAAAAATATTGTTGATGCCATAAGTTAATTTTTTCATTTAGTCAACAGTGTTTATCATGAGTATTCCTAGATGTAATTTTTTTTATAAAAAAATATCATTTTAGACAATTACGGTATATTTACGGTTATTTTTTTTTAAAACATAGAACAATATTGTTTAACTTTAAAAATACTCATGTAGATTTACACACTACTAACAGTACGGTGACGTAAATACGATCTACACACTGTATATATATGGTGTTACAGTGAGTTATTTTCAAAAGTTTTTATAGGCTCTCTATGAGTCTATTGATTTTATTATCCTGTACTTTATGTTAGTTACTTCTAACTAATATATTTCTATGAAGGAATTACTTTCCTCCGATTTATACTGTCCATTTTCATCCCATATCAATAAGCATATTGATGTTTTAGAAGAGTATGCTCTTGAATGGGTAACTCGCTTTAACCTACTGGCAAATGAATCAGTTTATCGACGTTTCACCAAGTCAAATTTTTTCAAGCTCGTAGCAGGTGCTTATCCTTACTGCAATCTAGAAAAAATAAAGATTGCCAGTGATTTGTTCAGTTGGCTGTTTATTTGGGATGACCAATGTGATATGTCAGATTTAGGCCAACAACCTGAAGCACTTAAGCTTTTTCACCAAAGATTTATTGAAGTACTAAATGGAGCAGAACTTACAAGCAAGGATATACACCTTAGCTATGCTTTAAGTGACCTACGACAACGGATGCTCCAAATAGGGAGCATAAAATGGTTCGATCACTTTGTTTTTAGCTTTGAGGAATACTTCGCTGGATGTGTACAGGAAGCAAGTAACCGCGCACAGGAAATAATACCGGATATTGATACTTATATCAGAATACGAAACTTAAGTTCAGCGGGGGATCTTACCGTAGTATTGATTGAATTTTGCGATCAATTGCTGATTCCTGATATTTTACGACAGCACGAGATTTTCAAAAAACTCAAGGAGAAGACAATTAATATTCTTGCCTGGTGTAATGATATCTTTTCGTATTCTAGAGAAATGGCAAGTGGTGATGTTCACAATTTAGTATTAGTATTGTACTATCAACAGCGACTACCTCTAGAAATAGCGATTAAGCGTGCAGTCGATATCCACGATCGAGAAGTACGAGAACTGATCGAACTAGAAGCATGTCTGCCATCTTTTGGAGAAGAAGTAGATGCTGAACTTACAAAGTATATTTCAGGAATGTATGCCTGGATACGGGGCAATCTAGATTGGTATTTTAATTCCGATCGCTATCAAACTATAGAAAGACTGGAGTTAGTAGAAACTTTAGAGCTAGATAAATCTCAAAGCAATATGCAAGTACTTTCAAACATGAAAGTTTTACTACCATCATAAGTAAAAATATACTATCTCAGAGAATATTTTTCACGATGCTCCCAACGATTTTTTTAAAGGTGTTGGGAGCATCTAGAATTTTACTGCTTCAAAGTTAATCAATATTACCCCATAACTAACAATACAAAAATAACGCAATTTCAGTATGAAAAATCAAATGCAACTACCTAATCCACTAAAAACTCCCCCTTTGCTCCAGAAAATCCAGTGGGTTGCAGACCCCGTTAGTTTTATGGAAAATGCAGCTCAGCAATATCCTGACATTTTTACTGCTGAGGTAATTGGTTTTGGGGAGACTGTGGTTTTTGTGAACCATCCTCAAGCAATTAAGGAAATTTTCACTAACGATCGGAAGAAGTTTTTATTCGTTGGCAGAGGGAACAAAATATTTGAACCCTTAGCCGGGGAATATTCACTCCTCATGCTGAACGGTGAACACCATAAACGGCGGCGAAAACTCACAATGCCTTCCTTTCATGGCGACAGAATGCGAGCCTACGGCTCTTTGATTTCTAATCTCACCGAACAAGTCTTTAGCCAGTTACCACTAAATCAGCCCTTCTTAGCTCGTACTGCAATGCAGGAAATTTCTCTGCAAATTATTTTACAAGCTATTTTTGGCTTGCATAAGGGAGGACGTTACGACAAAATCAAGCGCTTAATGGCGTTGCTTTTGGATCTCTTTAGCTCACCCTTTACTTCTAGCTTCCTTTTTTTCCCCTTCCTGCAACAAGATTTAGGAGCTTGGAGTCCTTGGGGATGGTTTCTGCGTCAACGGCAACAAATTTATGAATTGCTTTACGCTGAAATTGCCCAACGCCGGGAAGAACCTAATCCAGATCGCATCGATATTTTATCCTTGCTGATGTTAGCGCGGGATGAAGCGGGTAATCCGATGACAGATCAAGAGTTGCGTGATGATTTGATGACACTGATGGTAGCAGGACATGAAACAGTGGCAACAGCAATGGCTTGGGGATTGTATTGGATTCATCATTTACCGAAAGTCCGAGATAAATTGCTTCAAGAACTTGATTCCCTCGGTGATTCCCCAGATCCCATGAGCATTTTCCAACTACCTTATCTCACAGCTGTTTGTAATGAAACATTGCGAATTCACCCGATCGCAATGTTCGCGTTCCCCAGGATAGTCCAAGAACCCTGTGAACTACTAGGACATCCTTTAGCTTCTGGAACATTACTGGTTCCCAGTATTTACCTGACTCATCAGCGTGAGGATTTATATCCGCAGCATCAGCAATTTAAACCAGAACGCTTTTTAGAACACGAATTTTCTACTTATGAATTTTTGCCCTTTGGTGGTGGAGTTCGTCGCTGTATAGGTGAAGCTTTGGCTATGTTTGAAATGAAGCTAGTATTAGCAAAAGTACTGTCAGGCTATCAACTTGCTCTAGCTGGTAAGCGGCCAGAGCATCCTCAACGTCGAGGTTTTGCACTTGCGCCTGCTAATGGGGTGAAGATGGTAGTTACAGGACGACATGTGCGTGAAGAGCCTCGAGTGAATATGACAACTACATCCACATCGGTCTTTTAATAATCTGTCAGAGCGATTTTAATAAAAATTATAAACGCAGCTTTTCACAAAAACTGCGTTTTTAGTACTCTTAGATTTGGACTCGATCAATTACTCATCTAACCCTCTAACTGTTGCATTGGTATCTCAATAGTAAACTCAGTCCCTTTTCCCGGTGTAGAATTACAGGTTAAACTACCTTTGTGTTTGTCCACGACAATCTGGTAGCTAATTGACAACCCTAAACCCGTACCACTTCCTACTGACTTGGTGGTAAAAAATGGGTCAAATATTTTCTGCTGCACGGCTTTTGTCATGCCAGAACCGTTATCAGTAATCCGAATTATTGCCGTATTAGAATTTGTTAGTTCAGTAAAAATGTGAATTTGTCGTACACGATGAGAAGTCGGTGACGTATCTATATCATTTGTTAATTCTTCTCGCTCGTTTATTAATGATGGATGAGCTATGATAAATAACTCTTCTAAAGCATCAATTGCATTACTCAGAATATTCATAAATACCTGATTTAGTTGGCCAGGGTAACAAATAACTTCCGGTAATTGTCCATATTTTTTGATGACTTCAATTTCTAGTAAATTGCTATTTGGTTTCAGTCGGTGCTGCAAAATCATTAAGGTGTTGTCTATTCCCTCATGAACATCTACAGGTTTCATTTCAGCTTCATCTAAGCGAGAAAAGTTACGTAAGCCCAAAACAATATTTCGGATACGCGAACTCCCTACTTTCATGGAATCTAGAATCTTGAGAAGGTCTTCTGATAAAAAATCTATGTCAATCTCCTCAGATTTCTCTTCAATTAAAGGGGATGGATGGGGATATTCTTGCTGATAAATAACTATCAAATCCAGCAACTCTTGGACATACTCGCTAGCATGATTGATATTGCCATGAATAAAGTTAATCGGGTTATTTATTTCATGAGCAATTCCCGCCACCATTTGTCCCAAAGAAGACATTTTTTCACTTTGAATTAATTGGATTTGGGTACTTTGCAATTCTTGTAAAGTTTGTTGTAAACATTGATTTTTGTCATTGAGTTCTTGGGTTCTTTCCTGAACCTTTCCCTCTAGGGTATGGTTGTATTCCTCCAAGCTTTCTTTAGCTTGTGCCAAGTTTTTATAAAGAATAGCATTCTCTAGGGATATTGCTGCTTGAGTGGTGAGAAGTTTGAGAACTTCTATGCGATCGCGTGTAAATGCTCCTGTTGTCAGACGATTTTCTAGGTAAAGAATCCCAATTAATTTACCTTGATTTAGAAGAGGTATAGACAATAAGCTCTTAGGTTCTTCACTAGTGATATAACTATCACTTGCTAGAAAAGAAACAGCTATTGGATCATCAATAACCAAGATTTCTCTAGAGCGTTTAACATAGTTAATCAAAGTAATGGGAACATCGTAGCTTGATTCAAGGCAAGTTGATGGAAACTCAGTATAGGTATGCTCAAAATTTGAACTTGAACAAACTGCTGTGACAGTTAATGCTAAGTTATCACCTTCACTCAAAATTAAAGCGCATTTAGAAGCTCCTGCATTCTCCATAACAACTTCCATTAAAGTAGAAAGTAGTCGCTCAAGCTCGATTTCTCCAGAGAGTGCGTGAGATGCTTTAATGAATGCGGCTAAATCCAGAGAATCAGAAATACTTGTCTTCGAGCCAATAACAGTTTGTTGATTACTTAGAGTAGATAAAGATGATATAGATATGCTATTGAAAGAAGCGCTTTCCTCGCTAGCAGGGATACTCAGTTTTTGTTGCTGGGATATAGGAGTGAGTAATTGGGGATAGCGTTTTACTAAATCGTCAACTTTGGCTTTTGCTCCCCAATTAACGTATCCATAATAGGCATCAATTAAGTAGGTTTGGGCAATTTTCTGCTTGCCCCATTTTAGATAAAATTTAGCTGCAAGTTCCTGAGCTAAAGCTACTTCATTCTTGTAGTCATGCTCTTCAGCTAGGGAGATAGCACGGTCGTATTCTTCCATTGCTTCAAAATATTTCCCTTCAACTCGATACCTTTCTGCTTCTACCAAATAAAATTTATGGCAATTATTCATTGGGGCATGATATGCCCAATATTGCATCTTTTCCTGATTAGCTTGCACCCGATCGAGAATACGCTTTTGCTCTGAATCAGGTGCATCGGCGTACACCGCCAGTTTGGCCAGAGAATCGTAAAAATAGAAAACAGGAACAACTAGTTGTCCTGTACCACTATCTAAGTACTTTTCAGCTAGGGTGGCATTTTCAGCTGCTTGAGGGAACTGCTGAAACAAGTAGCATAAATGTAGTTTATGGAAATATAGATATAAAAGTCCGATTCCATCCTTGGCTTCCAAATGCAGTGGCAGCATTTTCTCCTCATCATAGGCTGCACCAATTAAACGACAAGGATTTTCTACAAACCCCAGTAAATTTAAGACACTTTGTTGATAGATACAATTCCAGTTAAACGCTCTTTCTTGCTTGATTTGCTTCAAAGCATTGCTGTAGTTTGCTATCTCGCGTTCCAGCCCTGTAAGTTCTCTACCAATAGAATAACAACAGAAGCAATAAAACTGAAGAAATAAAGCTGCAAATTCTAAATCTCCTGTTTCTATCGCTAGAGAGTAAGCTTCTAGTACAGTATTTAATGTTTCCTTAGGATGCTCCTTCCAATGACGGATACCTGCATGAAATACCTCCATAACTTTTGCTTCAACTTCTTTAGCATTGTACTTAGCCACCAAACTTAAAGCCAGTTTGCCAAAATCATAGCCAGACTGAATATCTCCCTTTTCACTACAGAGGATCGTTCCGTAAAGAACGTATGCAAAGGCAGACAAGGGGGCATTGCCATATTTGAGCGATAAGTTGATTTGTTTAAGAACAATCAGGAAAAAAAGTTCAGGAGTAACTGCATAGGCAAAAAAAAGCGCATTCGATAGAATCCGCATAACTACCAATGTTTGTTCTGCCGTCATTTCTGGCAGATCAATTAAATCCTCAATCCGCTTTTCATTTAAATTTAATGTTAGTTCAGCGATCGCTAGCTGAATATCTGACTGACTAGGATTTTCAGGCAACTCAACTTCCAACAATTTTAGAACACTTAGTGCAGTCCTGACAGATTCTAGTGCTTGGTTTTGCGCTCCATAAGCTTTAATTTTGACTTCATAAACTTTTACTTTTTCTAGCAGTGTTTTTGCTCGTGCCAACACTACTTCTACTAATTGCTCCATTTGCCTAAAGTCGCCAGCTAGATACGCAGCCTCTGCTCCTGTCTCATACAAAGCTAGGATTAGTTGATATTTAGTCTCCCAACTATCACTTGCGAGCAATTGGATGCCGATAGTTAAATACTTAACAGCGGCGGGATAAGCTGTTGATGCTAAAGCCTTACGTCCAGCAATTAGATTCATCTGGGCCAGTTCATCTCGTTTAGCTTGAGGGGAGATGAATTCTACTGCGATATTAAACTGATTGACAAGCTCAAAAATCTTTTCTTCCTGTTTTGCAACAGGAATATTGTTCAATAACAGTAGCCCAATTTTTAAGTGAATTGGCTTTTTTTGTTCTTCAGGAATTAAAGAATAAGCGGCTTGCTGCACTCTATCATGGACAAATTTATACTTGGGTAGCTGTAAATTAGAATTTGAACATTGTGTAGATTCTATTCCATGAACAATGAATTCTTGATTAGTATTATCTTTTGAAAAAATGCTGTAATTTTCAGATTGTGGTAAAATTAGCCCATCAAGTAACGCTTGCCACAAGTCTGATGCTGTATCTACTACAGATTTTTCATTAACGATCGCCAGAGTTTTTAAGTCAAATTGATTTCCAATACAGGCAGCTAGTTTCAAAACTTTTTGGGTATATATTGGCAATTTTTCTATTTGCAGGGCGATAAATTCTACTACATCATCTGTAAGAGCTAAATCTTTGATTTTTGAAATATCATACTGCCAATGACCAGCATCAAAATTTAATACAATTAGCCCATCATCATGTAAAGTTTTGAGAAATTGAACAGAAAAGAAGGGGTTGCCTTTAGTTTTAGCAAACACCATCTGGGTGAGAGGAACAGCAACCAATTCTGGACAATGAAGTGTCTCAGCAATTAGATGATTTAAATCGCCTTGATTTAAAGGTGCTAAAGTAATTGTATTAATGATTACTCCTGCTTTTTGAATCTCCTGTAATGTCAAAGAAAGCGGATGTGCCTTGGAAATTTCATTATCTCGATAGGAACCAACTAATAAGAAACCCCCTTTTGTTTCACGCATCTGTTCTGTCTCTTCTGAAATAGAAGACAACATACTTTCACACATTAATAACTGAATTAATTTCAAAGAAGCTGTATCTGCCCATTGCAAGTCATCGAGAAAGATAACTAGGGGATGTTCTTTAGTTGTAAAGATTTGGATGAATTTTTGAAACAATAAATTGAAACGATTTTTGGCAGCGCTGCCAGAGAGTTCTGTAACCTGAGGTTGTTTACCAATAATCTGTTCGAGTTCAGGAATGACATCAATAATCACCTGTGTTTGTGTACCTAATTCCCGCAGAATTTTGGATTTCCATTGTTGAATTTGAGCATCAGTTTCTGAGAGCAGTTGCCCAATTAAGTCCCGAAAGGCTTGCACTAATCCTGACAAAGGAATGTCACGTTGAAACTGGTCAAATTTTCCTTTGATGAAGTAACTACGCTGCCGCACAATAGGTTTGTGGACTTCATTAACCACGGCAGTTTTGCCAATGCCAGAGAAACCTGCGACTAATATCATTTCTGTTGCCCCGTCTGTCACACGCTTAAAAGCAGCAAGTAGAGTTTCAACTTCACTTTGGCGACCATAGAGTTTTTCAGGGATTACAAAACGGTCAGAGATGTCTCTCACGCCGAGTTTAAAGGGTGCAATATTTCCTGTTTCTTGCCACTGGCTTTGGCACACCTCCAAGTCATGCTTTAACCCCAAAGCACTCTGATAGCGGTCTTCGGCATTTTTTGCCATCAGCTTGCTGATGATGTCAGACAAAATTAGCGGAATATCGGAGTTAATCCGACTGGCTCTTGGCGGTTGTTTGGCAATGTGAGAGTAAACTAACTCCGTCGGATCTTTGCTGGTGAAAGGTAACTGTCCGGTGAGGAGCTGAAAGAAGGTGACACCGAGGGAATAAAAATCAGTGCGGTAGTCAATACCTCGGTTCATCCTTCCAGTTTGTTCTGGGGAAATGTAAGCCAGGGTACCTTCTAAGATGTTGGGATTCGTGAGAAATTGAATTTCTCTTGGCAAAAGGGTGGCAATACTAAAGTCGATGAGTTTGATTTCATTTGTGCTAGGGTTGATGAGGATGTTGGCAGGCTTGATATCTTTGTGAATGATGCGATCGCGATGCAGTCTTTCCAGGGTAGAAGCAATTTTAATCGCAATGTGGAAAAACTCGTTCAGGGAAAGCCAGTTTTCCTTTTTTACTTTGTCATCTATTTGCCAGTTTTGGAGGGAAATGCCACCAAAGTCTTCCATCACTAAAACATAGCTGTTACGGTAATTTTCTAAGCTATAGGTTTTGACTATGCCAGGAAAATCGAGGTTTTTGGTGATGATATATTGATTTCGGAACTGAGCTATTTCTGCAAAGGTAGGATATTCATTCCGCATCAATTTGAGAACGACTGATTTTTGGTCTTCTTCTCTAATACCTCGATAAACTAGAGTTTTACTGCCTGAGTAGATTTGTTCAGTAATGCGATAACCAGGAAACGAATATAATGTATCTAATACTACTAACATTGCGGACTATGCTCATAATTATTGTTTCTATGGCTTATTATTCCCGCGCAAAGACTATCCTCATCATGAAAGAGGATTTTTTTGTTTAATTTGTATTAGAAAATGTGACTTGTAATATATTTTTATTACTAAATATCTGAATCTTAAACTGTATGTTTTCTCATCAAGTGAAGTACATATCGAAATCTCAACACAACCCTTCTTTGAACTTACTAAGAGGGAAGATAAAGTACAGCTTTACCGAGCTTAGGTCAAGCTGTACCTCACTAAATAATGATGATTTATCAACATAAGTGTTTTTGAACTAACTATTTTTATCCGCTTTTAATCGGACACCAGTATAGATGGTGTATTTTTGGCTGCGATAATAATAACGAGCACAAATACTACTTGATTTTTTGTTTAATAAAAGTCACAACCTGAGTAAGCTGTTTCTTCAAACCATCAATTTCTGCTTGCATTTTGACAATTTTCTCATTCAATGCATTAATTTCTGCCTCGGAGACTCCTCCAGTACTGGGGGTTGTGATGCTGGGGGCTGTGACGCTATTTGCAACGCTAGGAGCTACTACCGTACCATTGGCGACACCAGAGGTTGCTACTGTGCCATTTTTGACAGCAACCGCTGCTCCTACTGCCACTAGTTCTGGGCGTGGCTGTTTTGCCTTGGCCATAGCTAGCTTAATTGCACCAATTAGTTGTTTCTGATCGAAAGGTTTGCCCAGAAATTCAAAATATTCAAATGGTTCTGTGATTTTCTCAGTCACCTCTTCTTTGCGACCAGACATGATCACTAAAGGAATTTTCCTTAACTCTGGATCGGCTTGAACTTTCTGGAAAACTTCCCAGCCACTCATTTTAGGTAACAGAAAATCCAGCATAATCAGGCTGAGTTTTTCCTGAAGGATGAAATTTAGTCCTTCCACACCGTCTTTTGCTTCTAGTACCTCAAAATTGCCCGGAGGCAACATTTCTCGTACTTTTACCCTGACAACTGTAGTGTCATCGATAACTAAAATCTTGTTGCTTGCCACGACTGTTTGCTCTAACAGAAACTATAAGTGTAAATAGCGGCTTTGCCGATTGTCCTTGAGAATCCTCCCACTATATACATAATTTCTAGCAATTGGGGGATAGTATATTTCGGTATAAATGACATTGTTAGAGGTGTTTTGCAAAACTTTTGCTCGTGCTCTTTTAAATTTGTGTCATTGTGATATTTAATCAACCGACCACTACATCTATATCCGCATCTTGCTTGGATGTTTATGATTTCGTCACAACAAGCCGAACTAAAGTCTGAAATTAAGGCAATGCCTAGCTGGTTACGTCGCCCGATTGGTAAAGCCAGTGAAATCTCTACCGTACAACGCATTATTAAGCAGCGCCAAATTCACACGATTTGTGAAGAAGGACGCTGCCCTAACCGAGGGGAGTGCTATGCCCAAAAAACTGCAACTTTTTTGCTAATGGGGCCTACATGCACACGCTCTTGTGCTTTCTGTCAAGTAGATAAAGGTCATGCACCAATGCCTCTTGATTTAGAGGAACCTGAAAAGGTTGCCCAGGCGGTGCAGCTTTTGGGATTGCGTTATGTGGTGCTGACTTCTGTAGCCCGTGATGACTTGCCCGATCGGGGCGCAGGGCACTTTGTAAAGACGATCGCGACTATTCGCCAATTGAATCCAGAGACTCAAATAGAAGTGCTGACCCCAGATTTTTGGGGTGGTGCTGGTGTTGGAGAAGAAGGTCAACGCCAGCGGATAGCGATGATTGTCAAAGCCAAACCAGCTTGTTTCAATCACAATATTGAGACAGTGCGGCGGTTAACTGGGCCAGTGCGCCGGGGAGCCAAGTACGATCGCTCGCTCTTGGTGCTGGCTATGGTTAAAGAAATCGATTCGACAATTCCCACCAAATCAGGTTTGATGCTGGGACACGGAGAAACAGTTGATGAAGTTATCGAAGCAATGGCTGATTTAAGGGCTGTGGGATGCGATCGCTTGACTATCGGGCAGTATATGCGTCCTTCTTTAGAACATTTGCCAGTCCAAAAATATTGGACTCCAGAGGAATTCGATCGGCTTGGCAGATTAGCATGGGAAATGGGATTCAACCATGTTCGTTCTGGGCCTCTGGTTCGCAGTTCTTACCATGCTGGAGAGGAGGGAGTAGGGATTGGGGAGTAGGGAGTGGGGGGAGCAGGGGGGCAGAGGGGCAGGGGGACAAGTTTCTCCTTTGTCTCCCCCCTCTTCCTTGTCTCTTCTCCATGCCCAATGCCCAATGCCCAATGCCCAATTCCCAATTCCCAATGCCCAATTCCCAACTTCACACAAATATTCTTAAAGAATTTGAGTATTTGGTACACCAGTTTGGTATTTCTTTAAAAGTCATGACATTAGGAGAATCGGATTATGACCTCTAAAACAACGAAGAATCCTACAGATTTACCAGTTGCCGACAGTGGAGCTAAACCTCCCTACGCCTATCGCACAGGCTGGGCAATATTCTTGTTAGCTATCAATTTCCTGGTAGCAGCCTGGTATTTCCACATTATTGAATAATTAGAAGTGGAGTGGTGCTGCTCAAATCGTTCCTTTGAATAAACCTTTGGGGCGAATGAGCAGCACCAAAATCATGATTAACAGTGCTACACCTTGTTTGTATTGTGAACCCAGCCAAGGAGTGCTGATTTCCTGGACGATGCCAATGATAAAAGCTGCTGCGATCGCACCGTAGGGATTGCCAATTCCACCAAGTATTACTGAGGCAAATAATGGTAATATTAAGAACCAACCCATGTTCGGACGCACAGCTGTAATTAACCCATACATACTGCCGCCCAATGACGTAATCGTGCCAGCAATTACCCAAGTCCAAAAAATAACTCGGTCAACATTGATACCTGAAACTCTAGCTAAGTCCAGATCGTCGGCAACTGCTCGCATCGCCTTACCAATTTTGGTATTTTGCAGCAGATAATGCAGCGCCAAAATTGCTAGCACCGCCAACCCTAATACCAATAATTGATTTTGCGGTATCTTTAAACCCAAAATATCTAAAGCCGGAGTAACAGGTAAATTATAATTTTGGTTCCTGCCACCCCAGATAAAAATAATCCCATTGCGAATGAATAAGGCAAGTCCGATAGAAATAATAATCAGCGTAGTAGAAGTAGCACGGATAGAGCGCATCTTTGACCACAGTAACTTTTCCGATAACAGCATTGCTGCTACCGTTCCCGCCGCCGCTAGGATCATCGACAGCCAAATATTGACTCCAATGGTGTTTATCAGCCAAGTTAGATAGGCTCCTAAAGTGAGAAAGTCACCATGAGCAAAGTTTGATAGCCGTAAAATTCCATAAGTAAGAGTCAGTCCGACTGCGGCTAGAGCAATAATGCTCCCCACCGCAATCCCATTCACGATTAGTTGGGCGAATTGTGCATCCATAAGTTTTCAGTTGCGTTGAAAAAATTTTAGGTTAGGTTCATACAATAATTTTTTTTTGGACTAGCTGCTAAACTCGACATCATAAGTTATGGTTTATAACAACATAAGTTATCGTTTATAAATAAAAAAGAATTGTCCGTTAATATACATAAAATCCTGTTGGGATTTTTATGCGTAGCTAAACTTGTTCAGCGGTCTAGTTGACCATGCAGCAGTATTCAAGCTTACCAGACCAGAAATCACTGATAGATGCAACGCCAAAACTTAAACTTTTGACAACAATTGAGCAACTTCGCGCGCAGCTGTGGCTGGAGAGCAGCTTAAACCAGTTGCAAAGTCGCCTTAATGATTGCTTGCTTTCTGCTTGTAACACTGTCCCACAGCCAGAAGCAGCACAAGCGGAAATTTTCCAAACCGTGGTTAACGAGATTAACAGTGCTATTCACAGCAGTAATCTGGCACTTACAGAATGTGCCGTAGGCATCGCTATGTGTCAACCACAAGAAACTGTTGCCACAGTTTGCTATGTTTCTGGTTCTCCATCCCCAAATTCACCACCTTTATTTCTAGAAGTGCTGACAGCAGAAAAAAAGCTGCTGTTGAGATTGCAAGAAGTCATAAAAATTGAAGATTTACAACAGCTTGAGAATCAGCAACTACCGAGTGTTTGGCGGTTGGCGGATGATTCTGGCAGCGTTATCGGCTGGCTAATTCTTGCCACAGCGCCCCTAAGTTCTCATCATGAGTCGTTCATAGAATCGCAAGCTCAACTCAGATCGCAATTGATAACAAGGTCTGCCAAATGCTGTACTACAGCCTTGGTACAACTTAGACACATCCTGTCTTGGCCGCAACGGTGTCAACAGTTAAGTAATTCTAATCAAGAATTGGAGCGCACCAATCAACTGAAAAATCAGTTTCTGGCAAACACCAGCCACGAAATTCGTACACCGCTTAGTTCCATTATTGGGTTTACCCATCTGCTTTTAGCTCCAGGGTACGAACCAACTAAAGAACGGCAGCAAGAGTATTTAAATATCATTCAGTCTAGCGGTAAACACTTACTAGCTCTGATTAACGATATTTTGGATCTCTCTAAAATTGAAGCAAATCAGCTAGAAGTACAGTGGGAAACAGTAGATGTCCCACTGTTGTGTAACAATGTTCTGGCATTGGTGAAAGAGAAAGCTGCTAATAAAAGTTTGAAACTGTGCCTAGAACTTGAACCCGATATTAAAACCTTAGTAGCTGACCCCTTACGACTCAAGCAAATGTTGTTGAATTTACTCTTCAACGCCCTAAAGTTTACAAGTATTGGAAGTGTTGGCTTACAGATTGCTTCCAAAGGTGTATTTGTGCATTTTACAGTTTGGGATACTGGCACTGGCATTTCCCAGGAAGACCAAGTTCAACTGTTTCAGCCATATTTCCAAATTGCCAAGGCCGTAGCAGATGGTATTGAAGGTACTGGTTTGGGTTTAGCAGTGACTCAGAAACTCGCCCAAATTCACGGTGGTTGGGTGAAAGTTGAATCTGAAATAGATCGTGGCTCCCGTTTTACTCTTGTACTTCCTCTTAAGCAAGAGATGGCAGTGAGGGTAGATGAGGAAGCAGGAGAAACAAATTTTCCCTCATTTCCTCTGCCTTTGACACCTAGTTCCTCTGTAGAAATTTTGCTGGTAGAAAATGATTTACCCAATGCTGATTTGATGCAAATTTATCTACAAAAATTGGGATATCAAGTAACTTGGGTTAAGAATGCTGACGAGATGTGGGAAGCCCTAACACAGTTAGATCCAGCGGTAATTTTAATGGATGTTTGTTTGGCAGATGGAAATGGTCTTAACTTGGTACAACAACTGCGAGAACATCAGCAATATCGGACGATTCCGGTAATTGTTCAAACAGCAATGGCGATGAAAGGCGATCGCGAAACCTGTCTAGCTGCTGGAGTAAATGACTATATTTCTAAACCAATTGATTTACCACTTTTAGCCAGTCTGGTGGCTAAGTACAGCAAACCGCCAATATAGAGAGGCAGGGGGAGACGAGAAAGCAGGGGAGCAGGGAGATGAGGAGATGAGGGGACAAGGGGACAAGGGGACAAGGAGATAAACAAAACTCTTAACTCTTAACTCTTAACTCCTAACTCAGCACGGGCTAAACGCCCCGCTGACGCTAACAGCACTCCTAACGCCCAATGCCCAATGCTCCATAACTAATGACTACAATATAAATGATTGGGTGCTGTAAGGTTTTGGCAGGATTGGGAAATGATGCTGACAGAAAAATTTGAGCAATTAAGAGCCTTATTTACAGAAATGGAGCAGGCGTTGATTGCCTACTCTGGGGGCGTTGATAGCACTTTGGTTGCCAAAATTGCTTATGATGTGTTGGGCGATCGCGCTTTGGCTGTCACGGCTGTTTCTCCTTCACTGTTACCAGAAGAATTGGAAGACGCCAAAATTCAAGCTGCAACAATTGGGATTTCTCATAAAATCGTCCAGACTGACGAGATGGAAAATCCCAATTACACTTCTAACCCGGTTAACCGCTGTTATTTTTGCAAAAGTGAGTTGCACGACACTCTCAAACCTTTAGCTTTAGAGTTGGGTTATCCTTACGTGGTGGATGGGGTGAATGCTGATGATTTGCATGATTATCGCCCAGGAATTCAGGCGGCTAAAGAAAGAGGGGCGCGATCGCCTTTAGCAGAAGTGGGTGTCACCAAAGTTGAAGTTCGCCAACTTTCGCAACAACTCGGTTTACCTTGGTGGGATAAACCTGCTCAACCTTGCCTCAGTTCCCGGTTTCCTTACGGTGAAGAAATTACTGTCGCTAAGTTGCAACGAGTTGGTAGAGGAGAAATTTATCTGCGAAAGCTAGGCTGGCAGAATTTGCGCGTGCGATCCCAAGGGGATACAGCACGTATTGAATTACCACCAGAACAAATCAAAGAGTTTGTATTAACTAACGATTTACAAACACTAGTTTCGGCATTTCAAGATTTTGGATTTATCTACGTAACCTTAGATTTAGAAGGTTATCGTAGCGGTAAGTTAAATCAGGTTTTAAATAGGGAAGCCTTGGGCGTTAAAGTATAGGATTTTAGTTCTATAAATATAGAGTTTATTTACCTTTTAGAGAAACTAGAAAGCAACCGTTAATTCTCCAGATATTATTAGGCTGTTTTTCCATAAAATATAAAGCCCTCAAGGGGACTCCATCAGGAGCAAGTAGCAGCACTGGTTGAGTTATGTTTCCCTGGATGGTTGTTATGTTCTCAAAAAATACAGAACGAGGACGGTATACTGCTGGATAGCTTGTCTTTACCATCTGCATAAAATTTTCTGGTGTTCCGAATTGCGCCTGAATCGCCGGACTAGCAAAGGCAAAAGCGCCTTGGGCATCATCTTTTTTAAAGGCTGCTAATTGGTATTCAATTACAGAACGTATGTTGATGGCATCAGTATCGCTAACTTCCATAAATTTAAAAATTGCGTAGGCGCAGCCCATCGTAGACATCGCTTTAAGTGTCAGCAAAGCGATCGCTCAATTCTCACGCTGAGTGAGTGTGTATTCTATCTGCTGTAGTGCCGTTCGCCACACATCATATCCCTCTTGAGACAGGTGCAAGCCATCTGTGGTCAACTCTGGGCGCAAATTGCCTTCCATATCCGTAAACCAGCTATAAATATTGAGATAATTAGCACCTTCTTGTTTAGCGATCGCGGTTAGTTGGATGTTGAGGTGACGAATACGGCTATTGGAAATTTTTGGTAGACGAGTAGGCAAAATTGATTGGACAATGATTTGAGCTTTGGGGTGAGTCTGGCGTAAACGCCGGACAATCCGGCGATAATTATGCAAAATTGTTTCATCACTAGCGCCTTTTCGTAGGTCGTTAATCCCAGCCATAATGTAAATAACATCTGGTCGTGTTGCTGAAAATGCCCCTAATCTTTTTAAAACGCCACTAGAAGTATCTCCAGATATGCCTTGATTGAGCCACAATTTACCAGCAGGCAGTTTTTCTCTGGGAAACCACATGCTCAAAGAATCACCAACTAAAATACTTAGATGATTGGCACCTTGACCTTGAGCGATCGCTCTAGCTTCTAAAGCTAATAAACTTTTCCAGTCGTCATAAGTTAGTTGACGTTTCTTGATCGACTCCCACAATGATTGCAAATTATCACTATCTACGCGTGTATAAATCTGACCTGTTTTCAGAGCTGCCAATCTTTGGTAGTAAAGTTGATTTCCAGATGTCAATAAGAGGCTAGTTGCTTGGGTGCTGGGGTTAAGTGATGACTCTGTTGATACTGGTAATCCCTGAGTGCTGAATTCTTGTACGCTAGGGACGTTTTTTTCACTTACTATTGGCTGCGAACTTTTTAGGGGTTGGAACGCTTGAGAGCTGAGTTCGGGTAAGGAAAGGTCGACGCTCTTGATAATTTTTGTACTGACTATTGTCTGCGAACCTTGTTTTAAATCCCACAGGAATCTAGAACTTTGTGGCAGGACAATCGACAGATGTGGAAGAGCCGATGCTGGTATTGCTAATCCTGTTAACAAGCCTGCTGCCAACAGATAAGGGTCCCTCATCGCTTTCTCTCTCCTCTACTCACTGCTTTTCCTTATGACGGCATTAATTGGCTGTATTCAGGAAAATTTTACTTCGGTTAAGTTATTATTCTTATTTACGCTGTATAGTTCTGTAAAGCGTGTTCATGAGATTATATTTGACAATTTACGATCTCTTTAAAGTAGGGTTTTCCCGGTGGTATACAAGTCTTATTTGTGCGAATACTTCTACTTAAAGCACTGTTTTCATCAGCCACTCGCTTTTTCTAACTCAGTTATCACAAATATAACTAGGTTTGCAAACTGGCGATTAGTGAGTTATTTTAGAGGATCTAAGAACAGAGGTTTTTGCTTTTGATGTTGCTAATATGTGAAATAAACAGCAGATTTTAGGTTTCTAGATTTCAGCTAATTGTCGCGATCGCGTGAGAGTTGGCTAGACCGAGAAAGCTACGGTAATACGTATACATTTTCGTTTTGTCAAGCACAAGTGAAAGTGTGGTCACTAAAAGAAGCTTCTGACCATTGTGGGGTAATTTGCAGCAGAGTTACAAGCTATGCGCGTCGTCAGAAAACGACAACAGTTGACTTTCCTGCTATATCTAAATTAGCTCGTATCTTTAATCTGACGATTGAGAACTTAGTAGAAATTTTGGAAAAAATAGCCAAAATTTTAACTTTTGAGAATATTGATATCATACGATAACGTGTCCTCAATGAGCAAGTATCAGGTTTGCCATACTGAGAATTTGATAACTCACTACACGTAATTTAAAATTTCTGTTTACTCATTGAAGTATGAGTTGAAACACACTTAAATTAAGTTTAGCTCTAGAGAATAACCTCATTGAAAGTGCTAAGATTTAGGCTGAATCATTAGTGTTTCCTTTTCTTCTGTGGCTAGAGCTAGTACAGCGATTGGTGTCAGTCCCATTATTAAAGAGATTGTGCAAAAACAGGCACATTCCACACGTTTGACCCTGAAAGAAGTTATTCTGATGGGGATGTTAGCTATTGATAAACTAGATGATCGAGGTCGTCAAGAGCTAGCCGATCGAGTTCATCAAATGCAAGTGAATGGAGAAATTTAATTGAGTAGCTATGAGTTAAGAGTTATAAGCGATGCCCTGAGCCTGCCGAAGGGTTATCAATTTTAACTTCTCACTCCTGACTCTTTACTTAATTTGGTTATTGGCTAAATCGATAACGACTTCCCATTACATAATTTTCATTAATTTCAAAAGATATCCATCGGCGTTGCAGAGTTTCAGCAACAAAGCCGGTTGTATTAGAACCTGCAAATGGATCTAATACCATATCACCTTGATCAGTTAAAAATTTGATGAAGAACTCGGCGAACCCTTGAGGAAAGCGTGCTGGATGGGGTTTAATTTCTGCTGTTTTGCAGCGTCGTAAATAAGCGCTATTCGATTCAGTATTAGCAATTTCTAGCAAATTCGGCGGAATTGCACCTTGGTTATCCTTTTGAAATTTATCAGAAATATCATGTCCACTAGGACGTATTTTTGCTTTATAGCCATTTTTGAGTAATTGTTTCATACTTTGGCTATATGGCTTTAATACTTTTCTGTTATCTGCTTTAGGATTCGGTGTTTTAGACAACCACCAAACTGTATTTACTGAGTCTTTCACACGAATTCGCCTAATTGTCACCCACTCAGCAGGGGTTGGCAGTCGAGCCGGATTATAGTGGTAAAATTCTTGAGCGAGAAAGAAACCTACTTCTTTGCATAATTTGACTAAAAGTTCGTATTGGTAGATACTCCGCACGGGATTACCAGGTAAGTAAGCGCCGCCTAAATCTAGTACGAATGAGCCATTATCTGCGAGAACTCTTTTAAATTCGGATGCAAAAGGTAGAAACCACTCAATATATTTTTCAGCAGTTTCGTTACCGTATTCTTTTTTTCGTGTCAGAGCAAATGGAGGTGATGTGAGGATAAGATTAATACTGTTGTTTTCAATAGATTTTATTAGTTCTAGGCTATCACCTAGATATATTGCGCCGTGATTTTGGGTGTAATATGATTTTAAATTTATTTGTTGTGAGTTCAAGAGTTATAAAATTATCCCGGCTTTGGGGACTTCCAAATCAAAAATAGTATCCAATAATCTCTTGTGGGGTGGGCATCTTGCCCGCCCTTGGTTATTGGCAAGATGCCTACCCCACAAAAGCATTAAGATTATCCAGCATATAATGTCAAGTCAGCAGTAGCCAGTATTTATATCAGCATAATATCAAAAATTTGGTACATCACATTAGTATAATACCGACAATGCTACAAAAAATTTTTACTCTCAGAAAAAATTCTATTCAATCAAGAAATCGGTGTGATTTATATGACAAGCAACTTAAACAATCACAAGTCTAAATACTTCTTAATACCTTATATAGGTGCAGCAATTATAGGAGTGAGTATAATCCCGTTTGCCTATACTACTGTGAAATCTTCTATTTCTCTATCAAACTATATTGAGTCAAGTAATGCTCACAGGGCTTCTGGAAATTATAAAGCAGCTTTCGACAAGCTAAACACAGCTATTAAGCTAGATTCTAAAAATCCATATTTATACATTGAGCGGGCTGAAGTTCGTGATAAATTAGGCCATGAGTCAGGAGTTATAGAAGATTGCAATAAAGCAATTGAGCTTGACCCTAAAAGCCCTTTGGCTTATGACTATCGCGCTATATTCCGGCGCAAATTAGGAGATAAACAAGGAGCATTACAAGACTTAAACATAGCAGTGAAGCTTGCACCTATATCTAGTACTTCCCATAGCAATCGAGGTGTTGCTCGCTCCGATTTAGGTGATACAGAGGGAGCTTTACAAGACTATAATAAAGCGATTCAGTTAAACGCAAAAAATGCTGCTGCCTACGATAATCGGGCTTTGGTTCGCTATGAATTAGGAGATAATCAAGGTGCAATTAAAGATTGGCAGTAAGTTGCTAACCTTTATTTACAACAAGAGAATACAAAACAATATGCAGAGGCAATAGAGAAAATTAAATTGATTCAATAGTCAATTCTAGACTGGCATTTAAGGCTACAAAGGGGCGGGCAAGATGCCCACCCCACAAGAGAAGAGAGAATGTGATAAGTGAGATTATTCAGGGAGTTGCCAAAAGAAGGGGTAATTTTCTGAGCTTGATGACAACCCTGCTTTTACAGGATTTTGTCTGATATATTCCCAATATTGTTGAAACTCTTCATCGTTCCTAACAATACGCTCATATCTTTCATCTTGCCAAACTGTTCCTATATGTTTCATCACTTTGGGAATTTGTTTAGCACTATAACCTTTAATACTTTTCATAATGCTACTCAATGACCAAAACTCATTTTCTGATTTGAGTAATGGCTGAATGAGCAGATGCACATGATTTGTCATGACCACAAGGACAAATATTCGATATCTGTTTTTATCAAAAAACAAGCAAGAATTAAAAACTATTTCTCTAGCTTCTAGGCTAAGTTCTAACTTTTCCCAAGTATTAAAAGTAATGAAATAAACCGCCCCATCTAACTCCCAATGAGGTAATCTTCTCCAAAAAATTTTCAACTTTGGCTCTTGCATTCAGAATACAAAACTATTTGTAATTTTTCTGTAACTTTTCTTTATTGTGGGGTGGGCATCTTGCCCGCCCCTTCTCTATTGTTCCCATCCTCTTCACCTAAAACCCAAAAAAAATCCCCCACCTTGCGGCAGGGGATTTTTATTACTTATCTACAAAACTAGCAGTCGAAATTAACCGAACTTACCAGCAGTAGAAGCAATCAAGAATGCTGCGTAAGTCACGATGTAGCCAACAGTGAAGTGAGCTAAACCAACTACACGACCTTGAACGATGGACAGAGCCACGGGCTTGTCTTTCCAGCGAACTAAGTTAGCTAGAGGAGTGCGTTCGTGTGCCCAAACAAGGGTTTCAATCAACTCTTGCCAGTAACCTCTCCAGGAGATTAAGAACATGAAGCCAGTAGCCCAAACTAGGTGTCCAAATAAGAACATCCAAGCCCAGACAGACAGGTTATTTACGCCGTAAGGGTTGTAACCGTTAATCAACTGAGCAGAGTTAGCCCAGAGGTAATCGCGGAACCAGCCCATGAGATATGTAGAGTTCTCATTGAACTGAGCTACGTTGCCTTGCCAAATACCCAGATGTTTCCAATGCCAGTAGAACGTAACCCAACCAAGGGTATTGAGCATCCAGAACGCAGCGAGGTAGAAGGAATCCCAACCGGAGATGTCGCAAGTACCGCCACGACCGGGGCCGTCACAAGGGAAGGCATAGCCGAAGTCCTTTTTATCGGGCATCAGCTTAGAACCACGGGCATCCAAAGCACCTTTGACCAAGATCAAGGTGGTGGTGTGCAGACCTAAAGCGATCGCATGGTGAACCAAGAAGTCGCCAGGGCCAATTGTTAAGAACAGGGAGTTAGTACCAGCATTGATGGCATCTAACCAGCCTGGCAACCAAACGTTAGCGTAGTTGGGCCATGCTGTGTAAGCAATACTATCGGGGTTAGATAGCAAAGCATCTAAACCGTACAGTACTTTACCGTTTGCAGCTTGAACGAATTGAGCAAACACTGGCTCAATCAAGATTTGCTTTTCAGGAGTACCGAAAGCAACCACTACATCATTGTGGACGTACAAGCTGAGGGTATGGAAGCCTAAGAAAAGGGATACCCAGCTAAGGTGGGAGATAATCGCTTCTTTATGCTTCAATACGCGCTCAAGAACGTTGCCCTTGTTTTGTTCTGGGTCGTAATCACGTACCCAGAATATTGCTCCGTGAGCAAAAGCACCAAGTATCAAGAAACCAGCAATATATTGATGGTGCGTGTACAGCGCTGCCTGAGTTGTATAGTCCTTAGCAATAAATGCATAAGGAGGCATGGCGTACATATGCTGTGCCACCAAAGAGGTGATGGTTCCCAGAGCAGCTAGGTGAATACCTAACTGGAAGTGCAGTGAATTGTTATAGGTGTCATACAACCCTTGGTGAGGCAGGTTGAACTGACCTTCACTGTTGGTACCTGGTACTAACCCAGCTTTGGAGTTCAGCATTTCTTTGATGCTGTGACCAATTCCGAAGTTAGTCCGATACTGATGACCGGCAACAATGAAGATAACTGCGATCGCCAAGTGGTGATGAGCCATGTCAGTCAGCCACAAAGCTTCTGTCTGAGGATGGAAGCCACCCAAGAAACTTAGAATTGCAGTTCCTGCACCTTGAGATGTCCCAAAGATATGTCCAGGAGTGTCAGGGTTTTGAGAGTAAACACCCCAGTTGCCTGTAAAGAATGGTGTCAAACCTGCTGGGTGGGGTGGGGTATTCAAGAAGTTATCCCAACCTACGTGCTGACCGCGAGATTCGGGGACAGCAACGTGAATTAAGTGACCAGCCCAAGCCAGAGAACTAACACCAAAGAGACCTGCTAGGTGGTGGTTTAGGCGATGTTCAGCGCTCTTAAACCATGCCAAGCTAGGACGATACTTGGGTTGCAAGTGCAGCCAACCAGCAAACAACAGTACGGCTGCCAGTATTAACAGGAATACTGAACCGTTGTATAGTTCGCCGTTCGTCCGCATTCCGATGGTATACCACCAATGGTAAAGACCAGAGTAGGTAATGTTTACCGGATTGCTAGCGCCAGCTTGGGTAAAAGCTTCGATCGCTGGTTTACCAAAGTGGGGGTCCCAAATCGCGTGGGCGATGGGACGGATATGAAGGGGATCTTTAATCCACTGTTCAAAGTTACCTTGCCAGGCTACATGGAACAGGAGGCTGGATGCCCACAGGAAGATGATTGCCAAGTGACCGAAGTGAGTTGCGAAAATCTTTTGGTAAAGATTTTCCTCTGTGATGCCATCATGGGTTTCAAAATCGTTGCCTGTAGCGATCGCATACCATATCCGACGAGTCGTCGGGTCCTGTGCGAGATCCTGGCTAAATTTCGGAAATTTTGTCGCCATAGGTTTAATAAATCCTCTGACCTTTAGCCATCAAATACCAGCGTCTAGAGTCCTGAGTTCTGAGTACCAAGTTTTGAGTATTTTCTCAGCACTTAGCACTCAGCACTCCACAACTGATTGCTACCCTACTGAAAGGATGTGTGCATGGAAGAATGCCCAGGTTGTGGCAATTCCTCCCAAGAGGTAGTGAGCTACCCCTACAGCCCGACCCTGAATAATGCTCAGAGCGCGAGGCTGAATTGCTGGTGCTACCTTCAGTTTGTTATGCGCCCAAACAATGGACTCAATTAATTCTTGCCAGTAGCCGCGACCACTGAACAGGAACATCAAGCTGAATGCCCAGACAAAGTGAGCGCCTAAGAAGAGTAGACCATAGGCAGATAGCGCGCTGCCATAGGAATTGATGACTTGTGTAGCTTGTGCCCACAAGAAGTCTCGCAACCAACCGTTGATGGTAATGGCACTTTGGGCAAAGTTACCACCAGTGATGTGAGTCACAGCACCATCTGCATCTACGGTTCCCCAGACATCTGATTGCATCTTCCAGCTGAAGTGGAAAATTGCGATGGATATTGTGTTGTACATCCAGAAAAGTCCGAGGAACACATGATCCCAACCAGACACTTGACAGGTACCGCCACGACCAGGACCGTCACAAGGGAAACGGAAGCCTAGATTTGCCTTGTCTGGAATCAGACGAGAGCTGCGGGCAAACAGAAATCCTTTTAACAGAATTAGGACAGTGACGTGGATCTGGAATGCGTGAATGTGGTGGATCATGAAATCCGCTGTACCTAAAGCAATGGGCATCATTGCCACTTTGCCACCTACCGCTAAGATTCCACCGCCAAACGCATAGCTAACTGGTTCTAAGGCATTGGGAGCAGTGCCACCAGGAGCTAAGGTGTGGATGTTTTGTACCCACTGGGCAAAAACTGGTTGCAATTGGATTGCTGTATCCGAAAACATATCTTGGGGACGACCCAAGGCACGCATCGTGTCATTGTGGATGTACAACCCAAAGCTATGGAAGCCAAGGAATATACACACCCAGTTTAGGTGAGAGATGATTGCATCTCGATGACGAAGTACCCGATCCAAGAGGTTGTTTTGATTAACCACAGGATCGTAATCCCGCACCATGAAGATACTAGCGTGAGCCGCACCACCTACGATTAAGAAGGCTCCAATCCACATATGGTGGGTGAATATGCACAACTGTGTAGCATAGTCGGTTGACAGGTACGGGTACGGAGGCATCGCGTACATGTGATGCGCGATGATGATGGTCAGCGAACCCAAGAAGGCCAGGTTAGTTCCTAACTGAGCGTGCCAGGATGAGGTCAAGTTTTCGTAGAGACCTTTGTGACCTTCACCGGTGAAAGGACCTTTGTGGTTTTCTAGGATCTCTTTAATGCTGTGACCGATACCCCAGTTAGTACGGTACTGGTGACCAGCAACGATAAAGAGAACTGCGATCGCTAAGTGGTGATGGGAAATGTCCGTCATCCATAGGCTGCCTGTTACTGGGTTCAGACCGCCCTTGAAGGTGAGGAAGTCAGCATACTGACCCCAGTTCAAGGTGAAGAAAGGTGCTAAACCAGCAGCAAAGCCGGGATACAGCTCGGTCAACAAGTCTTTGTTCAAGATGAACTCGTGGGGCAAGGGGATGTCTTTGAGAGCAACGCCTGCATCCAAAAGCTTGTTGGTCGGTGCGGACACGTGGATTAAATGACCTGCCCATCCCAAGGAACCACAACCTAGCAATACTTGCAAGTGGTGATTCAGCATCGACTCCACATTCTGGAACCATTCCAATTTGGGAGCGCGTTTGTGGTAGTGGAACCAGCCGGCAAATAGGAATAAGCCTGCTAGTACCAAGCCACCGATCGCTGTGCAGTAAAGCTGGAAGGAGTTGGTAATACCCCAGCCACGCCATACATAGAACAAACCAGAGGTGATTTGAATACCGTGGAAACCACCGCCAACATCACCATTTAAAATGTCTTGTCCAACAATGGGCCAAACGACTTGGGCACTTGGTCTAACGTTTAGAGGGTCGCTTAACCAAGCTTCGTAGTTAGAAAACTTCGCCCCGTGAAAAATCATCCCGCTCAACCAGATTGTCACTACAGCCAAGTGGCCGAAGTGGGCTGAGAATATCTTGCGGGAGATGTCTTCTAAATCGCTTGTATGTGTATCAAAATCATGGGCGAGTGCGTGCAGGTTCCAAATCCATGTGGTGGTTTTGGGACCTCTGGCTAAGGATCTGTCAAAGTGCCCTGGTTGTGACCATCTCTCGAAAGACGTTGGAACCGGGTCGTTATCGACGATTACTCTTGCCTTCTTTTCCTCTCGCTCCGGAGGACTTATTGTCATTCGACCTCCTCTCTTGATAAGGAATGAGGAATCATGAATACCACAAAGTTAACCATTACCGCAAATTCCATTTTGCTGAAGCCGCGATGAAGACCTATGTGGATTGTTGTTTCTCGTTGAATTATAAAGTCTTCACTTGTACATTGTTAGAGATATTTTAACAATAATTCAAACTTGCTCAAATATTGCTGAAATTCATGCCTTAACTGGCTTTTAACTTCAAAGTTTTTGTCCAAAAGTCAATAGTTTAGCTATTTAATTTACAAACAATAACAATTCGTAAAATTTATGATTTGACTGTATGTAACCGATGTCCCAACTTTTACTGCGATTACTCATGAACATTTATGTCATATTTCAATTTTTGCAAGTAAAACGTTGTAAAGAATATGACTTATTTTAAAATTTCATGAGATACAAAGGAAAACTTATGGGATGTGAGGCAGATTTCACCTTTTGGGCTATAGTTCCAGATGGACAGTTTGAGCCAAAATAATCTGTCAATTGTTGAAGACTATCACTGGGTGCAACGCATGAACTCGTGGCAGAAAAGGGTGTTAGAGAAGCTCCTCCCTCAGAGGTTTCCGATTCTCAGGTGGGTAATGATATTAGTGCTGGTATTAAGCTTGACCAGTTGCGGCGAGAAAGCCGACAGCCAGGAAGTATCTACTGGTTATAAAGAAAACTCCCCCAAGATTTCTCAAATTTCAAAGCAATTTTCGGAAGTTTCCCCTCCATCTGTTATTCAAGAACTGCGTCCAACTTTGGAAGTTTATCAGCCCCAAGTAACAATTGTTACTCCAAAATTTGATGAAGTTCTTCAAGACAATAAAGTTACAGCCAGTTTTCAGGTTAAGGATCTACCGATATTTAAAGACCCACAATTACAATTGGGGCCACATTTACACGTAATTCTGGATAATCAACCTTATATACCTGTTTACGACCTGAATCAGCCCTTAGTTTTGCCAGACTTGTCTCCAGGTAGTCATACCTTGCGTGTCTTTGCCTCTCGTCCCTGGCATGAAAGCTTTAAGAATGAAGGCGCTTATGCCCAAACAACATTTCACGTCTTCACTAAAACCGACGACAACACCCCAGATCCTAAATTACCCCTGCTAACTTATAGTCGTCCTCAAAGTAGCTACGGGGCAGAACCAATCTTACTGGACTTTTACTTAACTAACGCTCCTCTGCACCTTGTTGGTAAGGAAAACCCCAACGACGAGTTCAGTGATTGGCGCATCCGCTCCACTATTAATGGTGAAAGCTTTATTTTCGATCGCTGGCAGGCAGTTTATCTTAAAGGCTTCCGTCCAGGGAAAAACTGGATAAAGCTAGAATTTCTCGATAATCAGGGAAATGCTGTCAAAAATGCTTTCAATACCACAGTTAGATTGATTGACTACCAGCCAAAGGGTAAAGACACTTTGTCGAGAATTGTCAGAGGAGAACTCACAGCAGATGAGGTGCGCCCTATTGTAGACCCGAATTATAAACTTGCACCTAAACCCACACCCACACCTTCTGTAGAAAAAACACCCCCAACACAGCCTAAGGTAGAAAAACAGCCGCTTCCAGAAACTGAAATTCCAGAACAATCCAAAATACAGCCAGAACAACCAAAATTAGAAGTTCCCACAGCTACACCAACTCCCAGCTTGTCCCCAACACCACCAGAAATTATTGAGTCTCCAGCACCAGAACCACAGCCAGAGGTAATACCAACTCCCGAATCAACACCGTTACCTGAAAAAGTAACGCCTCAGCCAACAAAACCTAGATTTGGTGGATTTTTTAATCGTGGGGCTGGTAAAGTTCCTACCCCAGAAGCACCAGTTGCACCATCTCCTAGTTTGCCACCCACACTGCCAGAGATTATTGAGTCTCCGACACCAGAAATTATTACGCCAACACCAGAATCACAGCCGGAGGTAATACCAACTCCCGAATCAACGCCGTTACCCGAAAAAGTTACGCCTCAGCCAACAAAATCTAGATTTGGCGGATTTTTCAACCGTCGAACGACCAAGACACCTACTCCCCAAGTAACAGTTGCCCCATCTCCTAGTTTGCCACCAACGCTGCCAGAGATTATTGAGTCTCCAGCACCCGAAATTATTACGCCAACACTAGAACCACAGGCAGAGGTAACGCCAACACCTTCTGCTGAATTACCCGAAAAACAAGTGCAACAGCCATAAAAAACAAGATTTAGTTATACCTTGAAGGCTGGTAGAGGCAGCAGAGAAGTGAAATAAATCACTTTTCTTCTGCGTCATCGGACTCAGAAATATGTGTTAGAAAATTTCCAAATTTTTGCTTTTACTGAATAACTGGGAATTCTAAGTAAGTATTGACTCTTATTTTACTTAGGATTAATCTGGCTTTCCAGATTCAAGATGCAAATTTTCCATCAGTTTCCGGTGATATCGCCGTCGTACAATTGAGCCGAAAAGGGTGGTTCTCAAAAATATACCAAGCTTTTTTGACGAGTCGAACCATTACCCATCCTGTCGAAGTGCTGACAAGAATTTATCATTTCTCTGCCTATTCAAAAACAGGATTTAGCCAAAAATACTCAGCTGCAACTCTTGTGCTAAAGCCTCAACAAAAGCAAGACCCGCTACCGGATTTCCTACACCATCCAAAGCTGGACTATAACAAGCGATCGCTCCCTCACCTGGTACTATTGCTACAAGCCCACCACCAATTCCTGATTTCATTGGTAAACCAATTCTGACTGCAAACTCGGCAGAAGCTTGATAAAGTCCACAAGTTAACATCACAGCATTGACAATCCGGCGGTTTTGTGCTGATAAATAGCTATTTTCACAAGCTAGCAGTTTTCCTAACAAGGCTAAATCTTCAACTTGCCCAGAAATAGAGCATATTTGCTCGTATGTGTCAAGTGCTGTTTCAATATTTTCGAGATGACCGGCTTCGGCGAGATAATTAGCGATCGCTTCATTGGCTGTTGAACGGGTTAATCTTACTGAAGCCAGCATCACCTCATCTAAGCTTAGTTGACAACCTGCTAATTGGTTGAGCCATTGACAAAATAAGAGAGTGCGTTGATTAGCGCTCTGTCCTGGTAACTTCTCAGACAGGGTAATTGCCCCACTATTAATCATCGGGTTGCGGGGATGGGCGCGATCGCTAATTAATTGTTCTAAAGAATTGAAGGATGCATCTGATGGTTCCACCCCAACCCAACTAAAAATCGTTTCTGCTCCTAAATGTTCTAGCAGATAAAGTAGAGAAAATGTCTTAATCACACTCATTAGCGGGAACACACAAGCTGTATCCCCAAAGCTGATGGTGTGTCCAGATTCACAGCAGATATGAACTGCAAACCAACCAGGATTAGCTAAAGCTAATTGCGGAATGCGATCGATAACTCGTCCCTGTTTAGCCTGGGTTTTAGCTTGTTGTACCCAGACTGACAAATCCTTAGTAGTTAGTTTGTCAAGTCCTTTCAAAGTGTAAATTTTCTAAAAGTTCATTTGTTAAATTGCAATTAACCCTATATTTTGAAGTTAATCAATACTTTGGTGGCGATGGGAACCAAGTTTTTAAGAGATTAAGAGGTCGGGTGCAACGCTAAAAACATTTCTAATTTATGTGGTTCCTGAAAGTTAGAAATTCGTAGTTCTCAAGACTAGCCAGTTTTTAGCTTTAAACTTGTTGGCGTTTTAACTCTTGTATCAATACTTGGCAGCGCTTACTGGCTTCTCTTGCCTGTTGCCTAAACTGTTTAGCTTGCTCTTGGTTAGTTAAATATACTTCAGATGCTTTTTGCCTGAGTTCAACAGCTTGTTTACTGAGTTCTTGAATACGAGTCTTTAATTCTTCAATTGTTTTCATCTTTGCTCCTGTTCTGAAATCACAATTTCCAAATTTTCGGCTTCTTCATAAAGTATATCTGCTCTACTAGCCAGCAAGCTAGCATCATCAAAATCATTGTTTGCTATTGCTCTGTCATGAGCGAGGTACAACTCATCAATGATTTTTTGCAATTGTGCGTAAGCTTGGAATAATACATTGCGGGTTTCTGACTTCATATTTACTGTTTAAATATCTAATTCTCCTGTAATTAAACTTAAATTTGGTTTTGTGTAAGCTTCTAGTAAGTAGATATAAATATAAAATAGTTCGTCATTGCGTTCGCCTTTGGTGTTCCCGAAGGGTACGAAGTGAAGCAATCGCAAAGACTGAGATTGCTTCACTTCGTTTCGCTCGCAATGACATCTTACATTTAATTGTGTCTACTTACTTAGCAACACACGGTAATATATCATTATTTTTCATCGGCCTATTTCAGAAAATTAGTATAAATATCCTCTAAGAACAAAGTGTACTTTATGATTCCCCGTGTCAGAGCGCCCGAATTACCGCAAAATTACTCTTGGCTCAACACCGATAAACCTTTGTCTCTTAAACAATTTAAGGGTAGAGTCATAATTTTAGATTTTTGGACATACTGCTGTGTCAATTGTCTGCATATTTTGCCAAACCTGAAATATTTAGAACAAAAATATAAAGATAGTCTTACCATTATCGGCGTTCACTCTGCTAAATTTGACAACGAAAAGGAAACAGAAAATATTCGCCAAGCTATCCTACGCTACGACATCGAACATCCAGTTGTAGTTGACAGAGGTTTTCGGATTTGGGAAGAGTATGCTGTGCGTGCTTGGCCTACATTAATAATTATCGATCCAGAAAGTTACGCGATCGCCCAGATTTCTGGTGAAGGAAACCGTGACACTTTAGATGAGTTGATTCAAAAGTTAATTCAGCAACACCAAGACAAAGGCACAATTAATTTCCAAGAAATCAGCTTAACTTTAGAAAAACAGCGCCAACCATTAATCACACCTTTAGCTTTTCCTGGTAAAGTTCTAGCTACTCAAATGGGTTTATTCATTGCTGATTCTGGACATCACCGCCTAGTTATGAGTAGTTTCGACGGAGAAATTCTACATTTAATTGGTACTGGAAAATCTGGGTTAACCGATGGTTCGTTTAGCGAAGCACAATTTTTTGCACCACAAGGAATGGCTTATGATGCCGAAAATCAGATTCTTTATGTTACTGATACAGAAAATCATGCGCTGCGGCGAGTTGATTTCAAGCACCAAATCGTTGAAACTATTGCGGGAACTGGCGAACAAAGCCGTAATATCAATCCTCATGGCGGTGCTGGTTTAGAAACCGCGCTAAATTCTCCTTGGGATTTAGTGAAAGTAGGAAATACTCTATTTATTGCAATGGCTGGGCCGCATCAAATTTGGCAAATGGACTTAGAAACTGGCATCATTAAAACTTATGCTGGTACTGGTGCAGAAGCGTGTATTGATGGTTCACTTACTGAATCTGCTTTTGCTCAACCTAGCGGTATCACCACAGATGGAAAAGAATTATATATTGCTGACAGTGAAGTTAGTTCAATTCGTGGTGTGGGAATTGTCGAACTGTATCAAGTAAGAACTGTTTGCGGTAGTGGGGGTTTGTTCGGTTTTGGCGATGTAGATGGACAAGGTGAAGATGTCCGTTTACAACACTGTTTAGGAGTGGAATACGCGCAGAATTTTTTGTGGGTGGCAGATACTTATAACCATAAAATTAAATTAGTTAGCCCTAATGGGAATTGTCAAACAGTTTTGGGAGATGGTACTGCTGGTTTACAAGATGGTCAAGGTAAGAACACTCGGTTTTTTGAACCTTCGGGATTGAGTGCTATAAATTCATATCTATATATTGCTGATACAAATAACCACGCCATCCGCCGCGTAGATTTGAATACTTTTGAAGTAATAACGCTTAAATTTCCGGGTTTATGCGCACCGGATATTTGTATTCCGCCTAATTTATAGAAGAATTATCTTCCTTAAAGGCAGAAATCAAAAATTTGTATTTTGTCGTCTGGGTATGAAATTTTAAAGAATAATATTTAGCGATCGCTAGTATGAAATTAGTCGTTTTTGATATTGATGGTACACTAACCAATACCAACAAAATTGATGAAAATTGTTTTGTACGTGCTTTTGCTTTGGAATTTGGCATTTCTGGTATAAATACAAATTGGTCTGAATACGCATACACTACAGATTCGGGAATTACCCAGCAAATTTTCAAAGAAAAATTAGAACGTCTTCCTTCAAATGAAGAGATAGTTAGACTCAAAACACGTTTTGTTAGCCTACTCCAGGAAGCATTTATTAACAAGCAAGACTTATTCAGCGAAATTTCTGGTTCTGCAAATGTATTAGCTAAATTACAGCTAAATCCTGATTGGTGTGTTGCGATCGCAACTGGTGGTTGGTGTGAATCTGCCAAATTAAAACTTCAAAAAGCTAATTTACAAATAGAAAGTATTCCATTGGCTTCAGCTAATGATGCACTTTCACGAGACGATATTATTAAGACAGCTATTATCAAAGCGAAGAATGTTTATCAAATTGAAAAATTTCAGAAAGTTGTTTTTGTAGGTGATGGTGTTTGGGATGTCAAAGCAGCCTATCGATTGAATATTGCTTTTATTGGAGTAGCTGATACTAAATTAAAAAATATAGGTGCTAGCAAAGTAATTAAAGACTTTACAAATTTAGAAGATTTCCTGAAAATATTACAATATGCAGTAATTCCTAAATTTTCTATGAACACTATTCTCCACATTACCAAACGCCAACAATGGGAACAAGCAAAAAATATCGGTAGATATTGCGCTGATTCTTTAGACAGTGAAGGTTTTATACATTGTTCAAAGTCCACGCAAATACTCAAGGTTGCAAAAAGATTTTTTTATAATCAAAAAGAATTGGTACTACTTTTTATTGATTCTGATAAAGTCCAAACTGAAATTCGTTATGAAGAAGCTGAAGTTGGCGAATTGTTTCCTCATATTTATGGTGAATTAAATATTGATGCTGTGTATCAGGTGATTGATTTTGAAGCTGGGGAAGATGGTTTATTTGATTTGCCGCAAGAAGTTATAGATTTAGAATAACGAATTAGCTTGTCTGCGACACGCTATGCGAATGGCAAGGATGCAGAAGAAGAAAGACGAGAAGCCATTTAAAGCATTCCGCGCTTTACTTAAAGAAGGGGAATTAATAATCTAGAGCAATTGTGACCGAATTTAATTTACAAATCCAAGAAAATAGCGATCGCTTTGCCAACACCAAGGGCGATCGCTTGTCAACTCCACATGAAGATGCTACACCTAGCTTGCTTCCCCTTAAGAGTACGATACACTGCGTCAACACCAAAGGCGATCGCCTCGACCGTTACCTTTCCCAAGAATTACCAGACTTGTCCCGTTCCCGCATCCAACAGTTAATCGAACAGGGTAATGTCCAACTTAACGATCGAGTTTGCACATCCAAGAAGATCAATGTCAAGGTAGGCGATCGCATCACTCTTGAAATACCAGAAGTTCAACCTTTAGAACTGCAAGCCGAAGACATCCCTTTAGATATCCTTTATGAAGACGACCAGTTACTTATTCTTAATAAACCCGCAGGTTTAGTTGTCCATCCTGCGCCCGGTCATCCAGATGGTACTTTAGTAAATGCCCTATTGGCTCACTGTCCCAATTTACCAGGAATTGGCGGAGTCCAACGTCCAGGAATTGTCCATCGATTGGATAAGGATACTACGGGTGCGATCGCGATCGCTAAAACAGATATTGCCCATCATCATCTACAAGCACAACTGAAAGCAAAAACTGCACGACGAGAATACTTGGGCATAGTTTACGGTGCGCCAAAAACTGAAAGTGGCACTATCGACTTGCCCATTGGTCGCCATCCCCAAGACCGCAAAAAAATGGCTGTTATGCCTGTCGAACAAGGCGGGCGAGTCGCCGTCACTCACTGGAAAATATTAGAACGCCTTGGTAACTTCACCTTAATTCACTTTCAATTAGAAACTGGACGCACCCATCAAATTCGCGTCCACAGCAGCAAAATCGGTCATCCCATTGTCGGCGATCCAGTTTATAGTTCTGGCCATTCAGTGGGTGTAAATTTACCTGGTCAAGCACTACACGCTTGGCGACTCAAATTGCAGCATCCCTTATCTGAGGAGTTGATTGAGGTGACAGCGACTCCTCCCGCCCACTTCACAAAACTTTTAGAGATACTAAAAAGACGAACTACACTTTAACGCCCAATGCCCAATGCCCAATGCCCAATGCCCAATGCCCAATCCCCAATGCCCATTAACAACTAGCGTGCATAAGACATGGAATAGAGTCTGTTTCACTTAGTTATATCTAAATAAAACTCCTACATAACCCAAGACTTATGCACGCTATAAAACGATCGAATGGATGTACTAGCCAGCCACCGACCACAAATCGTTATTTAATTCCTGACAGTTGCCGATAAGGTACAGACTTTTCGATATCAATATTGTATGGCGAGATCCGTTGTGGAGCATTGCCAGTTGCATTGATACTTTGTGCTAAACCCAAGAATAAAGCTGGATCGCCAGCCTTGGGCTTTTGCTCTTGTGGGAGGAATCTGCGTACTTCGACCTGCCAAATGATTTGGGGGAAACCCAGTTTGGCACGGTGATAATCTTCGTATCGTGGAGATTTGATGTTGAATGGCAACTCACCCTCAGATTGGGATGGGAGTATCCGACGGCGCTGATAAGGCACTGTGGAGTATCCAAAATTGCTCAGGTACTCTTCAGTATTGAGCACTTCATCAATAAAGCCTACAATACCCTTGGTAGCGACTACAATTGACCAGGCGATTTTTTCCCGCTCGTTGTATGGATCGCGTCCTAGAACCCGCTGAATTACTTGCTCAACAAAACGATAGTTATTGTTGAGGTCGTAGAAGCTTTTCTTAAAGGTATTGGAAAGCACCAACCCACGAATAAAGTCCCGTACTGTAATTTGTCCATTACGGAGTTGAGACTCTAAATATGTTTCGCGATCGGCAGCAAAGGCATAGAAGAAAATTTGACGATATGCTGCTTCTATCAGATCGCCTAAATCTGACGGAGAAAGTATATTGTCAGTAGTGAAAATCCTGGGTTGTTCATCACCAGGTACTTCATACGCAGCTACACGCTGGTTTTGACTTGAAGGGCTATATTCTAACAGAGGAAGTGGCACTCTAAAGCCTCCATGTTCTTAATTAAAGTTAACAACTTTTAATCACATATTAAGGGAGTAGTTGTATCAGAACTTCAGATTCTGATAAAATTTCACGAAACTTAACTAAGGGAAATTTAAGTATTCGTAGTATAAATGATTAGTTTGCTGGATTCAACCCATAGCTAATCAAGAAAAATAGGTAATCAGACTTCCAGCTTAATGACTACGTAAATGACTAAAAAATTTTATTCACATATTTTAGATTAGGAGATTCAGTTTCACCTTTTTGAACTGAAGCAATAATTTTTAACATTTAGCAAAAGAAATTAATAGGATATAGGAGATTGGGCATTGGGCATGGGGCATTGGGAATGGGGCATTGGGCGTTAGGAGTGCTGAGTTAGGAGTTAAGAGTTTTGTTTATCTCCTTGTCCCCTTGTCCCCTCATCTCCCCTGCCCCCTGCCTCCCTCGGCGACTCAGCGACCTATCCAAAATTCCAGGGGATCTATGGTTGATTTACAGTAAGGCCAGCTACGCAAAGTTGCTTCCATTCCTGCCTCCCAGTAGGGTGGTTCCAATCCCAGTCCTAAGCATAAATGAGATAGGATGCTAGCAAACTGCTCGTTGTGACCAAACTCTCCTAGATGGGCATGGGCGTATTCATGGACGACTACACCAAACCAGTCTTTAGGTGCAACTCGACCAACATCTACCAGAATAGTGATTGGGTTTGTGAGAATGTTGCACAGCCCATCTATGCCAAAAGATTGAGCTATGGGGACTGCAAAAATTTGGATGTGGCGACGCTCTTGGGGATGAAAACACTGATGACAAACTTCTAGATAGGTGTTGATCTGAGCGTTCACAGCGTTAATATTTTCACCGATCCAAGTGCAAATGGGAATGCGATCGCGCAGGTTATCAAACACATTCACCATACCCGGTTCTAGGGCAAGCCCCTGTACCAGACGCAGATAATCTTGCCCACGAGTAAAAGCATCGCTCTGCTTAAGAATCATTCACCAGCCCAAAACTGAATAAAATTGTCTTTTTTCCAAAATATCCGCTCCTTGTCTTTGTGTGACTTCTTCTGAGCTAGAAGCCTCAACAGAATCAATGCGGCTTTCGCTACAAAACGATGCGGTGCTAAAGCCGCCAAACCTTTTGACTGTACTGGTTCTTAGTCGCATATTTGGGCTGGCGAACCAGAATCGCTCAATGGAACTCATTGTTTCATATTCGGTTGTCAATACTAGTCCATCTTCATCATCCATGTGAAAAAGACCAACTACAGGCACTATTTCCGCATAACCTCTTTCACGGAGTAATTTGCCTTGCCTTGGATTATCGCCATCAGGCACGATCGCAAATATGGTTTTCCCCTGATGATTCTCCTCATCTTCTCGATCCCAGGCCATTGTCCCTAGCCAACGCACACGCGAACCACCGACACAAAGGCTGGGGTCAATCTCATGATAGCGGCACAATTCAATGATTTCGGGATGATTGGCATCGAGAGTTTCTACCTGTATATCCGATTCTCCTATCTCTGAGCGCTTGAACGCCAGATGATGAGTTGCACGTTGCGATCGCCACTTACCAGCACTTAGCTGAAAAAATTCCATTGCGTCTATCAATCTTCTGACTCCTACTTATTACTCCTGCGGATGATGTTTTACGAGGTCTTTGTTTTTAGAGTAGTTGGTATATAAACATTCTAAACATTACAGCGATTAGTGGTCAGCTTCAATAAACACCCTAGAAAGGGAGGGACAAATATGTTGTCATGTAATTGTAAACTTTTATGAGTCTGATTTCTTATAGCTTGACAATGTAGACATTTTAATATCCAAGTGCTAAACTAGTAGGAAGCGATCGTCTTCCACTAACAACAAATACTTTTCGATTCAATCAATCACAGGAGTGAATGATGGACTTTCCAGTCGAATTAACTTTAGAGCAACAGTTTCGCTTACAAAATTTGAAAGATCAGGTAAAAAATTTGAGTCAACAAGAGGCTCAAGAATTTTTACTAGAAGTTTTACGGCAGATGATGGTGAAAGATAATTTGGTCAAACATTTGTTAAAACAAGCTTGATCGACTAAAAAACAAAATTATTTCTTTAAGACTTACGCAATGGGAGAGTTCCATCAAAATGCGTAAGTCTTAATTTTTTTGCTCAATTTCGGCTAAAACTTGATTTCTCGATCGGGAAAGCAAATTCCAGGTAAATATTACAGATTATTACTTTCTCTCTCATAGTAAAGACTAGGGTACTATCGATCCCCTATGTTTTTGTTTGGCTACTCGCAGTTAACCTGCTTGAAAACACGCCAAAAATAATATCCGCCATTTGTGAATATTAAGGAGAACTCATGGTTCTTGATGCTTTTTCCAGAGCTGTAATTTCAGCTGATGCTAAAACCGCTCCTATCGGTGGTGCTGACTTAGCAGCCCTTAAGTCTTTCATCGCTGAAGGCAACAAGCGCCTTGATGCAGTGAATGCGATCGCCAGCAACGCTAGCTGTGCGGTTTCTGATGCCATTGCTGGGATTGCTTGTGAAAACACAGGTTTGATTCAATCTGGTGGTAACTTGTACCCCACTCGTCGGATGGCTGCTTGCTTGCGCGATGCTGAAATCGTTCTGCGCTATGTAACTTATGCATTGTTGGCTGGTGATTCTTCCGTATTGGACGATCGCGCTTTGAACGGTTTGAAAGAAACTTACACAGCTTTGGGCGTACCCACTGGATCTTCTGTACGGGCTTTCCAAATCCTGAAAGCGATCAGCGTTGCTCACATCACCAACACCAACACTGAAGCTAACGCTGGCAAAAGATTCCGCAAACAAGAAGTTGTTCAAGGCGACTGCTCTGCTCTAGCTGCTGAAGCTGCTAGCTATTTCGATCGCGTTATTTCTGCTCTGAGCTAATCGCTCATGGTTAAAGGCTATTAGCCAAGCAAACTGAAATTAAAACTCGATCAAATCTAATCTGGAGTATAAAAAGCAATGAAATCAGTTATCACTACAGTTATTGGATCTGCTGATGCAGCAGGTCGTTTTCCAACCACCTCCGATCTAGAATCCGTTCAAGGTAGTATTCAACGTGCTAATGCTCGTTTAGAAGCTGCTGAAAAGCTAGCTTCTGGTATCGATGCTGTAGCTAAGGAAGGTTATGATGCTGCATTCAAGAAATATCCTTTCCTGAGCCAAGAAGGTGAAGCTGGCGACACTCAAGTTAAGAAAGACAAGTGCCTGCGCGACATCAAGCACTACCTACGCTTGATCAACTACAGCTTAGTTGTGGGCGGTACTGGCCCTCTGGATGAGTGGGGTATTGCAGGTGCTCGCGAAGTTTATCGCTCTTTGAATCTGCCCACCGCTCCCTACGTTACCGCATTGACTTATACTCGCGATCGCGCTTGCGCTCCTCGCGACTTGTCTCCTCAAGCGTTGGTTGAGTTCCGCAATCTCCTCGACTACGTAATCAACTCTCTTTCATAGTCATAGGGATTGACTAGACATAGACGAGCGATCGTCATACTCTAAAACTTAGGGACTCTCAGTCTGTTGCTTTGCCTGTATCAGGTTGGGTGATTGACCAAGAGTCCCTCTGTTGTTAATAATTCGTAATTCGTAATTCGTAATTCGTAATTATCGAACTTGGGGGATTTAAACAGGGAAATTTTCTTTTATGACAATAGATTCTCTATTTGCACAATTAAAACATCCCAATCCCAATTTGCGGGAACGAGCTATGTGGGAACTGGCTGATGTCCGTGATGAAAATACCATTCCTCGGCTGATGGGTATTTTAGATGAAGAAGATGTCACCTATCGTCGAGCTGCGGTAAAAGCACTGGGTGCTATTGGGACAGATGCTGTACCGCTACTGGTAGAGTCATTAGTAAATAGTGATAATGCAACCATTCGGGGTAGTTGTGCTAAAGCTCTAGCACAGGTTGCTGCTAATCATCCCGATGTTCCCTTCCCGAATGAGGGCTTACAGGGATTGCAAACAGCGCTTAATGACCCAAATCCAGTTGTTTATATTGCATCCGTAATGGCACTGGGTGAGATTGGATCTCCTGCCTTTGAGATTTTGACTGAAGCTCTGAAAACAATAGATAATGTGGCGGTAGCTGTGGCGATCGTCAATGCACTCGGTTCGATGGGCGATATCCGTGGGGTGGAAGTGCTGACGGCATTGACAAATGATGAATCTGTCGATCCGTATGTTCGAGAGTCAGCAGTGAGCGCTTTGCCCCGATTAGATCAAGTGATTAAATATAACTGAGAGTAGCGATCGCTAATTATGCGCTCAAATGGAAAATGTCCATCGCCTTATTCCCAAGCTTCCTCTTCTAACTGCCTCTCAATTTGAGAAATTGCCAACTTCATCACCGCCTGAACCCCCGCTTCTTCTTCCTCAGTTAATGCAGCTTGCAGGGGTTCTAAAGCAGCACCATCGCCAATTTTCATCAATGCCAGAGCTGCTGCTTTTCGGGTTTCCCAATCGGGATGATGTAGTAATTCAACAAGGCTAGGAATTGCGGAACGATAAGTCAGGCTACCCAAAGCTGCTGCGGCTTCACACCTGACAATTTCAGATGGATCGTTGAGGGCGTTCATTAAAATATTAAATGCTCCTTCTTGAGTGCCTTCTTGAGCAATTTTAGCGATCGCACCCACCACCGCAGCCCGAACTTCAGCGGAGTCGGAGTTAATCTCTCGATATAAATGCTCCTTCGCCTCTGCACCAATAAATCCTAACGCCCATACGGCATGACCTTTGGCACTTTCTGGATACTCGGTTGACGCTAAGATTTTCAGCAATGCTGGTACAGCTGCCTCACCTATTTTGGCAAGCCCCCCCACCGACGAGGTTTTGACCACCATATCTTCATCATTTAACAGGGCATTGACCAAAGTCGGAACTGCGATCGGGTCAGCAATCAGTGTCAAGGTTTTAGCGCTGGCTCTCCGCACAACTGGGTTGGGATGATTTGCCACAGCTTCCATCAATAAAGGGGTCGCTGGTTTGCCGATTTTACCCAAAGCCTCTGCAAAACTCAACCTAACCATGCCTCGTGAGTCTCCCATACTCTCAACCATCCGCTTTACTAGCTCTTGGTCATCCGAGTTGAAGGTGTTTAAGCTTAATTGCTCACTCACTACTGCAAATAAAGCGTCAGTTTCTGCATGGGACAGATTTAACGAATCTGTCCCGGATTGAGTTTCGGAGTTGAGCATATAATCTCTAGCTAAATTATCAAGACAAATGACTAGTTGCTGCCATTCAGCGCAGCTTGCTGATTACGGAGTTCCTGGAGGGCAGAATCAATCTTGGCAAGCTCAGGCTCCAGGTTTGCCATAACGCTTACTTTCTTCAACTTAGCCCGTTTTGCCGTTTCCGTAGTTTCTTGAACTAGACGTTCCCGATATTGCTCAAGTTCTGCAATCACTTCTGCTACATCTTGAGCGGTTACGTTATCGGTTGTTGTGAGTTCTGAAGTTTCATCCATAAGTTTTGTTTCCTAAATATGTGTTTATATGAATGATGTGCGATGGTGTTCCCAAAAATGTTTGTATTTGGTTATTCGTTAAAGAGAGACAACTAACTAATAGCTGACAAATGTATATGTTTCGATCTTCTCAGATCGCGTTACCACTGGTAAAGCTTTTTGATGTAAATCTTCAAAAGTCTAACTCAACTACATTATTTTCTAATGCCCAATAACTAGTACCCAGTCCCTAGTACGATAGTAAAAGTGACTTCAAAGCAATTATCCAAGAGCAATTTACAGATCAATGGATAAACGTTTTTTTAAAATGTTTGGCTTAACAGAAGAAGAAGCGATCGCAATTATCGATACACCATTAGAACAACTCGAAGACGCTTCTGATAAGTATATTGCTGTTTCCCATTTAATTAACTTCCCGACTGAGCAATCGATCGCGGCTTTGGTGCGGGCGATTGAAAACAGTAACCCTGATGAGTTAGACCACCGCATTGTCCGACGCAAAGCTGTGGAAAGTCTGGGGCGATTGCAGGCACAATCAGCTTTACCTGTAATTAGGCAATGTCTTAAAGATGATGATATTTATACTGTTGAAAATACCGTATGGGCGATCGGAGAAATCGGGACTAAAGATCCAGAAATTCTCGAAGAGGTGGCGCAACTCCTGGATAAACCAGGTCAAATCTATCGAGTCATTATTCACACTTTAGCTAACGCTGACTATCAACCGTCCCTTGAACGTGTACGAAAATTTACTTTATCTGAGGATGAACCTACTCGTAGTGCGGCGATCGCTACAGTTTGTCGATTCACGGGTGACTACTCCCAAATTACTGAGGTAATGGCGCTACTGCAAAGTTCTAGCGTCAATGCACGACGCGGTTGCATTCAAGATTTGATTGATTCTTGCTACTACAAAGCCATCCCAGAAATCGCTCGTTGTCCAGTATCTCTGGTATTTCGGTTACGAGCATTGCGGATGCTTTTGGATGCAGGCGTTCCCAGTGGTAAAATTACTTTTACAGAAATTCAACCTTACTTAGAGCAAGTACTCTACGATCGTCCCAACGACCTCGATCTAGTACATGAGTATGACGCCACCCCTGTTCTGGATTTTGTGATTAACGAACTCTACGAAACCGATTTTGGACGTTGCTATTTAGCGACAAAAACCTTACTAGATATCTATGCACAAGAAGCACCAGCAGCATTGTTAACAACTTATAGCGATAAAGCATATAACGACTATGGCGCTCATTATCATGTGATGAAACTTTTCGGTTGGCTGAAATATGCACCCGCCTACGATTTATTAATAGAAAACCTGCACAACCGCGAACCCCAGTTTCAGAAATCTCGTGCTGCGTGTGCGATCGCTCTTGGTGAATTGGGTGATTCACGAGCAATTCCTGAAATCAAAATTTGCCTGAATACACCGATTTGGGATTTGAAATACGCTTGTTTATTAGCGCTAGACCGCTTAGGAGATTCGTCTGGGCGGGAAATTTGTACTGGCGATCGTGATTGGTTAATTAGGGCGAAAGCAACAAGTACTCAATAGTTAGAAGTTAGAATTCAAAAGTTATATTGAACCTAGATATCCGTTATTTCCCGGATAACACGGCAGGGGTTGCCAGCAGCTAACACCCCGGCAGGAATGTCGTGGGTGACTACGCTACCCGCGCCGATGACGCACCCCGAACCGATTGTCACGCCCGGACAAATGACAGCCCCGCCGCCAACCCACACGTCAGAGCCGATCTCAACCGACTTGCCGAACTCCTGCTGGCGGCGCAACTTTGCGTTAAGCGGGTGGGTGGCAGTATAAATCTGCACCCCTGGGCCAAACAATGTGTAATCTCCGATTTTGACCTGGCAGACATCGAGTACGACGCAGTTGAAGTTGAAAAAGCACTTCTTCCCGATCAGTATGTTGAACCCGTAGTCGCAGAAGAATGGCGACTGTATCCACACGTCCTCGCCTCCTGCGCCCAACAGTTCTTGGAGGATGCGCTGACGCTCCTCGTGTTGGGAAAAGCGCATGGCATTGAGGTCTTGACACAAGTCCCGCGCCCGGTCGCGAGCGCGGACTAGTTCAGGGTCAAGCTTGTTATACAGCTCTCCTGCCAACATCTTCTCGCGTTCACTAAGCACAATGACGCCTCTTTACAGCAGATTGCAGGTTCATGAAGTACAATACTAAACCAGATTTCAATTTCAGTAAACCGAAAAGTTTTGCGTTAGCGTACCCCTTTGGGGCAGCGTCTCTTACAGAAGCTCACCGTACCCCTTTGGGGATCTTGCTATGCGTAGCGTCTCGTAGAGAAGGTATCGCCCGAATCCATAACTAGCAAATTGAGTTATTTAAAGTTAGGAGTAGAAACGCACATCTGTACGCCTCTACTGGCGGTTTAGGACTTACTACTGGTGACTGCTTCGTTTAAAACTAACTTTGGTTCTGGTGTCTCCTCTTCTTCTTCTGGCAAACCGAAAATTGACCTGTACAACTTCACGTACTGCTTGGCAGATTGATACCAGCTAAAATCTTGACTCATGCCACGTTGCTGTAGTTCTTGCCATTGCGGTTTGAAACGGAAGCCTTCCCAAGCTCGGATCATAGAGGTGAAAAGGTCTAACGGTTCATAGCGATCGAAGCAATAACCAGTACCAGCAGCATTTTCAGGGTCGTGATGAGTTACGGTGTCAACTAATCCACCTGTGCGACGGACAATCGGCACAGAACCGTAACGCAAAGCCATCATTTGGCTAATACCGCATGGTTCAAAACGGCTAGGCATCAAGAAGGCATCAGTACCAGCGTAGATCCGGCGAGACAAGGCATCGTTATACAGTAAGTAAGTTGCCATGCGTCCGGGGAAACGGGATGCTAATTGCCACATCTGAGTTTCATAGTAGCGATCGCCTGTCCCCAACAGCACAAACTGGGCATCTGTATAAGATAGAAAGCGATCGAGGATTTGCAATATCAAATCAATCCCTTTTTGTTCTACTAATCGGGTAACAATCCCAATAAAAAAGGCTTTGGAATTGACTTCTAATCCTACTTCTTGTTGCAAAGCAATTTTATTGGCTTTGCGTTTTTCTAAAGTATCAGCAGTAAAGGTTTGCTCAATGTATTTGTCATTTTCTGGGTTATAAACTTCGGTATCAATACCGTTGATAATTCCAGATAATTTACCGCTAATAAAAGACAGCAAACCTTCTAATGTTTCACCGTAAGTAGCTGTCTTGATTTGATCGGCATAGGTAGGCGAAACTGTATTTACCTTATTGGCAAATTGTACCGCCGCCGCCATGACGTTGTGTCCTTGCATATACCAGGGACACCAAGTAATTTTTTCTAAATACCAACGCCACGGCCCTTGATAAGCCAGATTATGGATGGTAAACACTGTGGTGATATCAGGATCTTGGTGCATCCATACGGGAATCATTCCTGTATGCCAATCGTGACAATGGATAATATCTGGCTTCCAGTAATTCCAGGCGAACTCGGCTGCACCATTAGCAAACAATGTGAACCGCCAATCTTCATCATCTCCAGAATAGATGCGGCGCGGCATGAAGGCCGGATGTCCAAATAAGTACAAGGGAACATCAGTACCAGGCAGAACACTTTCATACACTGCAAAGTGCTGGAACATCGCATCTCCCCACCAAATGGGTTCATAGGGAATTTCCATTTTGTCTGGCAGGAAGCCGTAGTAAGGCAAGAATATCCGCACATCATGCCCCATTTCTCTCAGGACTTTGGGTAATGCCCCGACAACATCACCCATTCCTCCTACTTTCGCAACTGGTGCTGCCTCTGCTGCAACAAATAGAATCCGCATGGTAATTTTTGCTTCCCTGAGTCAATATTGTCAAATTAACTTTTTGAAATCCCGACCAACGCGACAAGTCGCGTCTGGCACATCAGTGCAACGGCGATCAATTATTATCTAATCACATCGGCTTGCCCAATTGCTTAGGAACCGCGCTGAATCACCGCAAAAATTTCTGATAAAATTTCTTGCGCGCCCTGTTTTCGCAACAGTTCTGCTAGTTCTGTGCCTAGTGCTTCGGCGTTATTGGCAAGTCCGGTGACGGTATCTTTGACAAACTTTTGACCATCTACACTGGCGACTATCCCGGTTAAAGTTAAATTATCACCAGATATTTCTGTATTTACACCGATAGGTACTTGACATCCACCCTCTAGAGAACGGAGAAAAGATCGTTCGGCAAGACAGCGATCGCGTGTTTCAGTATGTTCAATTGCTTTGAGTAGAGATAGCACTTCACTATCATCAGCACGGCATTCTATCCCCAAAGCTCCTTGTCCAACCGCGTGGAGGGAGATTTCTTTGGGGAGAATTTGATGAACGCGATCGCCCATTCCCAATCTCTCTAATCCTGCTGCTGCCAAAATCAAAGCATCGTATTCACCTGCATCCAGTTTTGCCAACCGTGTAATTAAGTTTCCTCGCACATCCTTAAAGGTAAAGTGAGGGAAATGATGGCGTAACTGTGCTAACCGCCGTAGAGAAGATGTACCAATTACCGCACCTTCTGGCAACGTATCGATTTGTTTATCTTTGTGCTTTTCATGCACCACTAATGCATCTGCTGGGTTTTCTCGTTCAGTAATTGCTGCTAACGTTAACCCTTCTGGTAAGTGAGTCGGCAGATCCTTAAGAGAATGAACTGCAAAGTCAATCTCTTGATCGATCATTCCGAGTTCAAGTTCTTTAGTAAAAAGTCCTTTATCGCCAATCTTAGCTAATGCTACATCCAAGATTTTATCGCCTTGGGTAGACATGGTGTGGACTTCAAAAGTGATATCAGGAAAGCTTTTCTGTAGTTGCTCTTGTACCCAGTAGGTCTGAACCAGAGCAAGTTGGCTTTTACGTGAGCCGATCCGAATAGTGCGTGGGGGACTAGAAACAACTGAAGTCATAAAACAATATATCAAAGGAGGCGATAAATTCACTCTCATCTAGACTACCGTAGTCAGGGACTCATGCGAATTTTGGGTTTTAGATTTTGGATTTTGGATTACAATTCTTTACCAAAAGCTTGTTTGTGGAATCTCAAATATATAGAAGGGGATGGGGAATGGGGATGGTGGGGCCCCCTCTGGGGATAAGGGGTAATGGGGAATGGGGAAAAGGAATTTTCATTGCTCCTTGTAAGCGGACTTTAGCTAACTATTGAGTCCGTTGTTGAAGGCAGTGTTCTAGTTCAGCGTTGAGTGTTTGTAGCTGTTTGTAAAGTTCTGACTGTTGGATGTAGCGATCGCCATTGTGAGCGATCGCTACATCTCAAGTTTCAGCTACTACCCACCAAATTTTGGGAAATAACCAAATGTGGTCAGCAAACTAAACAAGACAATCAGTGCCAGTGTTGAAGCTAATAGCAATAACACCACATCTCTGTTAGAACTGCGTAAGAAGGTTTGTAAATTAAAAGGCTCAACCTGCTTTCTCCTCATGGGAAGCAGCAATTTATTGCGATAATCTTCGCCATAACGAGCTATTCTGGCAAATGGTAATTCTCCTAAAGAGCGTCCTTGTAAAATCCGTCGCCGTTGATAGGGGACTGTATTGTAACCAAAGTTACTCATATACTCCTCACTATCCACCAAATCGTCGATAAACTTGTGCAGTCCTTTACTAGCTAGCACAATCGACCAGGCTAGTTTTTCGCCTTCATTGTAAACCTCACGACCCAATAAACGCTGTACGCATATCTGCACAAAGCGGTAATTGTTGTTGCTTTCGTAATTGAGTCGCCGGAATGCATCAGATATTGCTAACCCTCGAATGAAATCCCTAGTTGTAATTTGACCAGTTCTCAGTTGGGATTCTAGACAGATTTGGCGGTTGCTATCTAGCATCTGTTGTTTGTGGACAATCTGGCGATAAGCTGCCTTAATCAAGGCATCCATTTCTAGTGATGATTGCAGATATTCGGTTGTATGAATTCTAGGTTGCTCGTCGCCAAGAATCTCATATCCAGATACACGATGATTTCGAGATGAGGGGGAATAGCTTAACAAAGGAATAGACATATTAGAGCTATAAATTTGCAGGGATTGGGAATTATGTATGAGCCAAAACAGTTCTGCTAGCGAGGCGTTGAGTCAGTACCGAGTTCTGAAGATTCCCAACTCAGCACTCCTGAAAGGCATTTAATTTTGCTCTTGTCTCCCTTATCCCCAGTTATTAGCCCTTTGAGTTGTAATTCCGGCAAAACTGATTAGTAGTATGCCAAGTTGAAGTTTGTAGTAAGGACTTCAGTCCTTATTTTCTAAGCACTAAAGTGCTTACTACAAACCCTCAAGATTAACTTAGACATTGTACTAGTAGGCTGTAGTGGAATTTTGTCTACCTTTAATAAGTTGCTCAAGCAACTTGTCTGATTAATGGAGATAGTAGCTAGATTTACGTATTGATGAGAGCGCAACTGAAGAGATGCCTAAAGTTTAATTCAATTGCCCTTCGCTACTAAACAGATAAACTTGCGATCGCTGATTTAACTTTGCTGAAACAACGACTCAAGAACAGTAATTTGCTCACTTCCCATAATATAGGAATTTCCTAAAGCCTGTCTATATACAATTCTGATGATGGCTTTAAATTTTTCTACCGATTAACCAAACATCCTTCTGGTTGAGTGAGTAATGTGAAACAGACGGTTAAAAATAGAGTTCTTTGGGAAGGTCTTAAGAACGATTAAAGGTTCTTGCCTTTTCTTGGTGCTATGATGCGATCGTCTAAAAAACTCAGCCCGAAAAGAGAAGTTGAAAATTTCTAGGAATGCTAAGAATAATTTGTTATCTTCATTAGTTATCCAAGCTTAGTTATTATACCTTATGAATCGTTCCGCCTGTCTGATTTTCAATCCTGTTGCGGGTCAGGGCGACCCAGATACAGAGCTAGCAGAAATTCGGGCAATATTAGAGCCAGAGATCGATCTAGATATTTATTTTACAACTGAAGAAATCGATGCCGACCAACTGGCATATCAAGCTATAGAGCGAGGAGTAGATGCAATCATTGCTTCCGGGGGGGATGGTACTCTCTCAATAGCGGCGGCGGCGGTAGTGGGAACTGATATCCCATTTGGGATCGTTTCCAGAGGAACAGCGAACGCTTTTGCCACAGCTTTAGGAATTCCTGACACGATCGCAGGTGCGTGTCAGACAATTTTGCAGGGAGCAACCACCCATGTAGACGTAGCCTATTGCAACGATCGCCCAATGGTACTTTTGGCAGGTATTGGCTTTGAAGCTGAAACTGTAGAATTGGCAGATCGAGACGCCAAAAATCGCTTTGGGATGATGGCCTACGTTTTGGCAGGAATCCAGCAATTAAGAAATTTAAAAAACTTTGATGTTGAAATTGAAACTGAAGATAGGATAATTAAAACTAGTGCCAGTGCAGTAACGGTAGCAAATGCCGCGCCTCCCACTTCAGTTTTGGCTCAAGGCCCAGCAGGTCTGGTTTATGATGATGGGTTACTAGATTTAACAATTGTAGCTCCAACTAACAAAGCAGGAGCGATCGCTGCCACGTTTCATCTATTTCAAACGGCTTCCACAGGTAACGCCGTTGAACGAGATGATATAGGTTTCCTGCGAGCCAAACAATTTAAAATTACTACAGAGCCACCACAAAAAGTTGTTCTAGATGGTGAAATAGTAGGCACAACACCTGTAGAAATTAAGTGTGTACCAGCAGGCTTAAGAATTTTCGTGCCATTAGTAGAAGAAGTTGAGCCGACCGAAAAACTAGAGGGACTCCCTAATCTGATTATTGAGATGAAAGATACAGCAGAAGAATGAGGGTATGGGGCATGGGGATTGAATCTTCAATTTTGAATTTTGAATTTTGAATTTTGAATTGATTTCTCCCTGCTCCCCTTCAATTGAAAACTCAGGAGTAGGTTGCATTGAAACTTGTATCCGATCCAACGATCGCTAATAAAATTCGGAAAATGAATCAGCGGGTACGATGGCAAGATCCGTTAATTGTGGAACGGGATATTGACCAAACTCGGCTGGTTTTGGAAGATGGTCAAACAGACAATTCTGAGTTCTCATTTTTAGTTGTCGGTGATAGTGGTTCCGGCAGGCATCGGGGACACAATCCCCAACGACAAGTAGCTGAACTTATGCTGCCCCATCACAACGAATCCCGTTTTATGCTGCATACGGGAGATGTGATTTATTTAGTGGGATCGAGTGAATACTACCAGCAAAACTTCATCCAGCCTTACCGAGAGTTTATCTCCGGCATAGAGCATCGCAAACGGATTGCTTACGACCAGATGGTTTTTAAGCTGCCCATTTTACCAGTGCCGGGAAATCACGATTACTATAACTTGCCGATTTTATTGAGCTTGGCATCCCTAACAACATTACCCATTCGCCAGCTGTTGCGATCGCGGTTAGACCTAGATGTGGGTTTACATGGCTCAAGATGCGGTGACGCTTACGCAAAGGCATTTCTTGACTATCTAAAGGCGTTTCAGCTTCCAGGAGAGTTAGCCAGCCACTTAGATCGGTATTACACAGCCAAGACAGATACAGGTCGTTGTCTTTCCTATCAACCTGGGGAATTTACCCGCCTTCCTAATCGCTATTACACATTTCGTTACGGCGGTATTGATTTCTTTGCTTTGGATTCTAATACCTTTAACGATCCACCACCGCTACCGAAAACAAAAAAAGGTAACGCCGATCGCAAACTCCTAGAAAAACGTCGCGAAGATTTAGAGCAAGAAAAACTGCAAATTATTGAAACCTCAGCCAAACTTCGACCGGAAGACCCCAGTGAAGCCGATCAATTAGACGACTTCCATGCCAAGATGTCACAAATTGAAGAAATTATTGTTGATATCGATAAGCAACTAGCCACTAATAAAACAACGCTGACTGACACTGAACAACTGGATTGGCTCAAGCAAAGATTAATTGAATCTTGGAATAATTCTGAAGTTCGAGGAAGGATAATTTATTTCCATCATCCTCCTTATGTAACTGAGGCGACGAAGTGGCAACAAGCACAAACTCTAATTGTTCGCGATCGCCTGCGTGGGGTACTGGATGCGGTAGCTAAAGAAATCGGTTCTTTAAATCAGAGTCGTCCTTTGGTAGATTTAGTAATAAATGGTCACGCACACTGCCTAGAACACCTAGAAACAATGGATACGGGACACGCTGATTCTCATATCCACTGGATTGTTTGTGGCGGTAGCGGGTTTAGTTTGCGACGCCAGCGAATTGAGGGAGCAGATTTGATGGAGGAGAATAGATTAGTGGCGCGATCGCATCTCTTCATCGGTCGCAACGGTCAAGGTTCTCAGAAGCGACGACCTTATTCAGGTTTACGTATTGATGTTAAAGGCGATAAACAGCCCAAGTTTATTGTCCGTCCTTTGGTTGCCGAATGGTATCAGCAGCAATGGCATAATCGCGAACTTGAGCCGTTGATTATCGAACCACACACAATCTAAAAAAAATTAGAGACGCAATAATTGCGTCTCTAGAAAACACCTATTTAGCCTTCTTACGTGTAATTGCACCCAGCAAAAGAGTTGTTAATTAAATTATTCCTGGGCCTCTACCGCGGCTGTCACCCTTATCTGTCAACTTGCCTTCCTCATCCTGATTAACTTCTCCAAGTTCTTCGATCCGCTGTTGCTTCTCTTCTGCGGCTTGCTGGCGTGCATCACCCGGTTCTTCGTAATACATTTCCGGTTCAATTGCATAGTTATTAGACAAACCTTCATTATCTATGGTATAGCCGTCAGTGGTACGTATACTTTCGGAATCGGTTTGATCGTCAGTAGGTGCTTCTGCTTCCCGTTCTTCCGTGGGAGTTTTTTTGAACTTATCTCCTTCTCTTTCCATTCTAGCGGCGGTTTCAGCAGGGATAATGCCGCGATCGTAATTATTGACTTCCGCTCTATCAGATGAATCTGTATCTCTCTTAACTGCTTCATTAGCCATAATTTATGTCCTCGTTAAAGAATCTATTAAATAACTTCAGAAACTAGATTAGGCTGTTTCTCATCTCCAAGCTACTATCTTGAGAAGTGACTTAAATTTAAAAATAATGTTATATTCTCTATCTTTTGATGTATCTAAAACACTAAGGTTGAGTCCGGTTAAATACTGTGAATTAATATTTCTTGGTAGAACAAGAGTTTTAGTTGAAGCCAACTTAACATAAAAAGGGCAATTAGAAACTGCAACTATACAAGGCTTTACCTAAGCCGGCAGAACCGGACAAGAGTTTGCGTAGCTGCAAATTCTATTTGCCCGTGTAAACTCTTGTTTAATAGACAAAAAATTTACTCGCCCACGAATTGGTTTTTCAGTGATTGAATTTCATCGGCTAATTCTTGGCGAGTTGAAGCCTTCAGTAGATAACGGAAAACAAACCAACTGGTGTAACTAATTCCAACTAACTCAAAAAGTGGTGATAGTAGGGGAATATCATTGATTGCAGCTAGTACCGTCAGTACTACTCTAGCTGTAATAATCGCTGCCAAAATTAAAGCAACGCTTATTAGAGGCTGCTTATAGTCCCGAAAAAAGTCACTTAAGTATTGGGGCAGTTGCTCTAAAAATTGAGAAATTTGTCTGCTAATTTGCTGCCATTGAGATTCAGGTTCGGATGCTGGGGGTAACTTTGGCAAGTTTGCAGTATCAGTACCTTCAAGTGCTAGCGTACCTTGTGATAAGGAAGCATCGATCGATTCACGTTGCTGTTGTTCGGTTTCCATAGTTTTTATGTTTGGTAACTACAAGACTTTGTATAACTGTGAGCATCAATAAATATAGTTATTAAGGTTGTCAGTTATCAATTATTAGTGGTCAGTTAAACTTATTACTGACCACTCAGGTTTAGCAGGAGCAGTTAAATCGGTTTATCTCTACCTGCTCACTTGGGTTTATTAGTTAGTTGCCTTAGTTAGTTACTTTGGCAACAGTTGCTTTCACAACTACACTATTCACACCTTTAATTTCCTTAGCTAATTTTTCAATTTTAGCCAATTCCTGCTGATTGGTGACAGTTCCAGCCACAGTCACAACACCACCATCTGCGGCATTAACTGTTAGTTGACTCTTGGGGATATTAGCCTCTAATTTGGAGCGAACTTCACTTTCTAAGTCAGCTTTAGCTCTTTTTGTATCGCCACCAGTAGTATTATTGCGCTGTTCGCGAGCGCGAATATCCTCATTGAGTTGTCTTCTACGAACTTCACTTTGTGCATCTTTTTGAGAAGCTTCTGTTGTTTTCGCAGTTGGTGTTTGGGGAGCCTCATTAGGATTGTTGGGTGCAGATTCACTTGTTTTAGAAGCGTTATCACAAGCGGCAACACCAAACACTAAAAGGCAACTAATTACGAAAGGGGTTAGCTTTTTCATTGGTTTAATTCTGAATCCGAAAATGAAATCTATTGATCTTTACGGCAAAGATGAGGAGCAAGTTTTTTTAGTCAGGAGCAAAGTTTTCAAATTATTGCTCCTGCAATTTTGTCTAATTAGTGTGAGTGAAAACTACTTTAGGTTAAAGTACTTCATCACGACGATCGACAATAACTACAGCAGGATCGTTTCTATGAGGCTCTGTTGAGTAATTGGGGCGAATCGGATCGACTACTGCTGCGTCATTATGCGTTACTCGGTCGGAACCTGGGCGATATTCACTAATCTCAGTAGCATCATAGATTGCAAATTCTTCAATACCTCGACGCTTAAGAATCGCTTCAGCTTGGTGGATTTCAGCTTCCGTACCATCAAGAATTACTAAGTAGTCGCCTCTTTGGAAGCGATCGCCATAAACTCGCGCCCTGTCTTCAGGAATTCCCAAGCCAACAAGTGCGCCTACAATACTACCGGCTGCTGCACCGATCGCACCACCAGCTAATGTTGTCGCCAAAGCTGTTGCAACTGCGCCACCAGCAATTACAGGCCCGATTCCAGGAATTGCTAGAGTTCCAAGTCCAACTAATAAGCCGGTCAAGCCACCCAGAACACCGCCTGTAGCTGCTCCAGTTTTTGCGCCATCGTCTGCTTTATTACCAGTACCAACGTTTCTGTCTACATCTACACCACCGATCCCATGACCGTCTGTATTTTTGGCAATGATGGAGACTTGATTCAAGGAAAAACCTGCATCTCGTAATTCTGTAATTGCTGCTTCTGCATCTCGACGATGAGAAAATACCCCGATCGCACGTTTGGAAACACCACTATAACCCGCAGTCGCAGCTGGAGTCACATAACCAGTGGCTGGATTTGTCGCATCTGGGTGGTCGTAAATGCCAAACTCTTCCACACCCTGATGATTTAAAATTGATTCTGCTCTAAGTATTTCTGAATCTGTACCATCAATAATGACTAAATAGTGTCCTCGTCTAACACGTTCGTCATAAACTCTAGCTCGTTCTTCAGGAATTCCTAGACCAATTAATGCACCAAGTAAACTACCAGCTACTGCACCAATACCAACGCCAGCGAGAGTTGTAGCTAGGGTAGTTGCTGCGGCTCCAGCCAACATGATTGGCCCGATTCCAGGGATTGCTAAAGTGCCAAGACCAACTAATAAGCCAGTCAATCCGCCCAAAGCACCGCCTGTAGCTGCTCCGACTTTAGCACCTTCGTCAGATTGATCGCCAACGCGATCGCTCACATCCGCACCAGCAATATCGTCTCTGTCACCATCTTGGGTAATAACAGAAACTCTGTTCATGTCAAAGCCAACTTTTTTTAATTCATGTAGGGCGTGTTCAACATCTCGACGATGAGAAAATACACCTACAGCACGTTTATGTACACCGACTACCATTATTCTTTCTCCTCAGCAAACAAAAATCAATTATTTACTAATTCATAGCTCGTAGTAACCATTATTTATACATGTTTCTATTTAATTTTCATCAATCGCTTGGAAGAATTTTTATCTCTATCATTAGATATAGGTAGTTTTATCTAAAGTTAGTAACTAAATCTCTACTAAAAAATATATTTTATTTTCTAAAGTTTTTATAACAATTATTCTCTGTTTTCAATATTTCAATAAAATTGATACTAAAATACATTATTTTCTCAGATTTGCTAGTGTAACCCACCCGCTCATAACCTTCTATATCAGTAGATACAGTTTTATGAGATTTATTTTTGCCTAATATTGACTCATAAATTGTTAACTAAATTATAAGTTTTTTTGAAACAAAAAATAAATATTTATTTCTTTTAAATACGACTTTTGGCTAACCAACTTATTACTAAAGAAAGTGCCAGCTTACATAAATGATAATTAAGCTGATAAATAAGCCTATGAATAGGTATTTAATTGAGTAAAAGTGAGAGAATATGATGTTTCAAGGTGTTCTAACTTTTTTTAAATGGAATTGGCTATCTTTTGGATCGGCGCCGATAACTTTAGCTCAGGAAGTACTAACTCCAGAAGAAGCATCAGTTGTTTTTTCTGGGCCTAAATTGTTGGTAGCACTGCTAGCTGGGGTTTTGATGGCATTTGCCTTTCAATTATTATTGACAAACTTTTCAGTCGCTGTCGGAATTTCATCTTGGGAAATAGGCTCAGATTCTGATGATGAGTCTGAAAGTTTGGGTAAGACAATTCGTAAAGGTCAAGCTAAAGTTGGTACTTGGGCATTAATAACCGTTAGCATTGCATTATTTATTGCTTGTTTTTTAGCAGTAAAACTTAGCCTAATCGAAAGCGCATTTTTAGGAGCAATTATTGGTGTAGTCATTTGGTCTACCTATTTTTCACTAGTAATTTGGTTGGGTTCATCAGCAGTAGGTTCTTTAATTGGTTCTATATCTAATACTGTTACTTCTGGTTTTCAAACTCTGATGGGCACGGCAACTGCTGGCATCGGTGCTAATACTGCAAAAAAACAGTTAGTTTCTACTGCTGAAGATATTACAGCCGCAGTCCGGCGGGAATTAACTTCAGGTTTTGATTCTGAAGGTATTAAAAATACTCTCCAAAGTTCTTTAAGTTCTCTGCAATTGCCAAAGCTGGATATCAAAGAAATTCGGAGTCAATTTGATCAACTTCTTAAAGATACAGATTTGCAATCTGTTGCTAATAGCGACCTATTGCAAAACGTTAATCGCCAAACATTTGTTGATTTAATCAGTAGCCGTAGCGATTTATCTCAAGAAGATATCAATAGCATTGCCGATCAATTTGAAGGTGCATGGCAACAAGCTTTAAATCGCAAAAATCCCACCGAACAAGTAATTAATTTACTCAAGTCTGCTACACCTGAAGAACTTAATTCCGATCGATTAGGTGAACGGCTGCAAGAATTGGTTACAATCGGAGGCGGTAATGGCAATGGTATAATCAAGCAAGCTATTACGTATGGCTTAAGTGCAGCTGCGCCAGCAGTTCTGGAACGGGTAAACCTTTCTAATATCGATGTGAACAAAATTACAACTCAGTTGCAAAAACTGAAAGAAAAAGTTCAAGATGTCGATGTCGAGCAAGTCACAGAACAATTTCAAAAGTTTAGAGAGGAAGCAACTGAGCAAGTATCTGCAAAATTACCCATATCACTGGAAAATGCAATTAAGGCCGATGTAGAAGACTACATATTGCATTCGTTTCCTTGGCACTTCAATCGAATTACCCTAATAGATGAATTTAAAGAAGTCATCTATGACGTAAATGCAGATCCAACAACTGTGAGACGAGAGTTGGAAGAAATCAATCAAGAATATTTCACCAACTTACTAAAGCAGCGCGGTGATATTAGCGAAGCTAGGGTAAAAGAAATTTCCGAACAAATGGAAAGCGATCGCCTGGAAGTTTTAGAAACTGTCAAACAGGTTCAAACAAGAGAAAAAGGGCAAGATTTCCGCAGCCGCATCGAAGATTATCTGCGTTCTACGGGTAAAGACGAACTTAATCCCGAAGGTATTGAACGAGACTTTGGCAACTTGCTAGACGATCCACAAGCTGGCTTTGAAGATTTAAATAGCCGCTTCGGACAATTTGACCGCGATACTTTTGTACAATTGCTCCAACAGCGTCAAGATATCAACGAAGAGGAAGCTAATAATATTGTTAGTCAACTCGAACGCAACCGCGATAATCTCTTGAATCGTGCTAGAGAATTGCAAGAACAAGCAAAAGCAAAAGCCGATGAACTGCGTCAAAGAGTTGAAGACTATCTGCAAAATACTAATAAAGACGAACTCAATCCTGAAGCGATCAAACGTGAGTTTAGAATTTTGCTAGACGATCCGCAAGCTGGAATTAGCCTCTTACGATCGCGCCTATCGCAATTTGACCGCGATACTTTAGTACAATTGCTCAGTCAGCGTCAAGATTTGAGCGAAGAACAGATAAATCAAACTCTCGATCAGCTTGAAGCAGTCCGAGATAGTATTTTGCAAGTACCGCAACAAGCGAAAGAACAGTACGAAAAAACTACAAAAGCGATCGCCGAATATCTTCGCAATACCAACTTGGAAGAACTTAATCCAGAAGGTATCAAAGCCGATTTGGAAAAATTACTCGACGATCCTCAAGCTGGAGCCTTAGCACTGCGCGATCGCTTGTCTAATGTCGATCGAGAAACCTTAGTAAAACTCGTGAGTCAACGCGGCGACTTGAGCCAAGAGCAGGTTAATCAAATCATCGATCGCGCTCAAGATGCCATTGGTGATATCCTGAGAGCGCCACGACGTTTAGCAAAGCGCACGACTCAACAAGCTTTAGATTTTGAAGCCAATCTCGAAGAATATCTGCGTAATACTAACAAAGAAGAACTCAATCCCGAAGGAATCAAACGCGATTTACAATTGCTGCTGTCTTCTCCCCGCGCTGGACTTGGGAGTTTAAGCGATCGCGCCGCGAAATTTGACCGTTCGACAATTGTGGCGCTATTATCCCAACGTGAGGATATCTCAGAAGAGGAAGCTAACCGAATTGTGGATCAAATTGATTCTGTTCGCAGCTCGATTGTCGAACAATTCCAACAGATTCAGCAGAGAGTGCAATCAGTGCTAGACGGAGTTTTTGCCAAAGTTCGCAACTATCTCAACTCCCTGAATCTTCCTGAACTCAACTATGAAGGCATTAAGCAAGACTTTGCAAAAGTCTTCGACGATCCCCAAGCTGGATTTGAAGCATTGCGCGATCGCCTCAGTGAATTCGATCGTGACACCTTAGTTGCTGTATTGAGTTCTCGTGAAGATATTTCCGAAGCGGATGCTAACCGCATTATTAACCAAATAGAATCGGCGCGAGATAGCGTATTGCATCGAGCCGAACGCATTCAGAAAGAAACTAAAAAACGCCTGAAAGCGATTCAAGAGCAAGCTAAAAAGCAAGCTGAAGAAACCAAGAAAACCGTTGCCAATGCTGCATGGTGGATATTTGGGACAGCGATTACTTCTCTTTTTGCCAGTGCGATCGCAGGTGCGATCGCTGTAACTGGCATAACTCTACCTGGATAAATAAAATATCTGCATAATCAGGAATTTTGAGAAATACAAAGTGGCATTCAGTCTTTATAAATGAATGCCACTTTTTTATAAATAAAAAAGTATCGCGATCTCAAGTCCCGTTAATTATTATTTCTTAAATATAGAAAAAAGTAAGCTTGAGGTAGTATCATACTTTTATTATTCTGAATACAGTAAAAATGTCCTAAAACCTATGCAATTCCGTAGAAGATAATCTGCTTATTTGCTAGCAGATTGCTGCTAGAAACTGTGAATTCATCAGGTACAAGGACATAACATGACTGTTGGCACAATCTATTTTGATGCCAATATCATCAATAGATCCAGTGTTTCTCAAATCTTTAGACTTAACAGCAAAGACCTAATTAAAACAGGTCTAATTTGTTATATCTTCCCACTCGTTATTTCTCCACTGGGGAAGTGACGAAGTAATTTTTTACCCTCTAAATTCAGGATAAATTCACTATGCCAACCATTAACGGTACTAATCAGCCTGACAATCTTGGTAATTCTTTTTCTGTTCTACCTGATATCATCAACGGATTTGACGGTAACGATATAATTAGGGGCGGAAGAGGCAACGATACGATTAATGGTGGTTCTGGCGACGATAGAATTAACGGCGGAAACGGTAATGATAGCCTTCTGGGCGGATCTGACAGCGATACGATTGACGGGGGAAGAGGCAACGATATAATTGACGGCGGATCTGGCAACAATACGATTGACGGCGGATTTGACGGTGACGATAAGATTCAAGGTGGTAATGGCAACGATAGGATTCAAAGCGGATCTGGCAACGATACAATCAACGGCGTATCTGGCAACGATCGGATTGACGGCGGATCTGGCGACGATACAATTAACGCTGGTTCTGGCAACGATACGATTAACGCTGGTTCTGGCAACGATACGATTAACGCCGGAGTGGGGAACAATATAATTAACGGTGTTTCTGGCAACGATACGATTAACACCGGATCTGGCGACGACACGATTAACGGTGGATTTGGCAACGATACGATTAACGCTGGTGATGGCAATAATACGATTGATGGTGGATATGACAACGATATAATTAACACCGGATCTGGCAACGATAGGATTCAAGGCGGATCTGGCAACGACACGATTAACGGCGGATCTGGGAACAATAGGATTGACGGCGGATCTGGCGACGATAAGATTGACGGTGGATTTGGCAACGATACGATTAACGCTGGTTCTGGCAACGATACGATTAACGCCGGAGCGGGGAACAATATAATTAGCGGTGTATCTGGCAACGATCGCATTAACACCGGATCTGGTGACGATACAATTATTGGCGGATTTGGCAATGATACGATTAACGCCGGTGATGGTAAAAATACGATTGACGGCGGATCTGACGACGATATCATTAATACTGGATCTGGCAACGATAAGATTGACGGCGGATCTGGCAACGATAAGATTGACGGCG
>NZ_JAVRCD010000009.1:23352-55433 GCF_034530895.1 Nostoc sp. DedQUE08 | reverse complement strand
GGATCTGGCAACGATAAGATTGACGGCGGATCTGGCAACGATAAGATTGACGGCGATTCTGGCGACGATAACCTGGTTGGCGGATTGGGCAACGATAGCCTAGTTGGCGGATCTGGCAATGATACGATTAGCGGTGATTTTGGTAACGGTGGTATCCTCACGGGTGTCAGTGGAACTGATGTTCTCACTGGAGGATTGGGTAACGATGTTTTCGATTTCAACTTCGTTTCAGAGACTCAACCTGGTTTGTTACAGGATGCGATCGCTGATTTTGTAGGAAACGGCATCCTTGCAGGGGATCAAATCGATCTATCTACTATCGACGCCAACTCCACTAAAGAGGGCAACCAAGCCTTCACTTTCATCGGGAGTCGTGCATTCTCTGCAATCGGTCAAATCCGTTATTCAGGAGGTATTCTCCAAGGTAGTACTGATGGCGATCTGTTGGCTGAGTTTGAAATTCGGCTTACAAGAGCGCCACAGCTAGTGGAAAGCGACATTATCCTTTAATTTAATATTATCTGCCTTAAAAATAAGGCAGAATGCAGAATTTTGATAATTGAATAGTCACAAAGAGAGATAAGTTTAGCTTGCCTTTCTAATAGTTTATAATTATTAAATTGCGCCACCTCTACATCAGAAAATTAGGTAATATAATCGCAACTGTTGCAATGATGCCACTGAATGAAGAAATGTCAGAGAATTTGAGAAGGCACATTGTAACGCAAGGGATGTAGCGATGTCTACGACGGGCTACGCCTACGCACTGGTTAACAAGGCTTTTAAGTTATTGGCAATTACTTCCTTATATATAACTAGATAAATAACCGAATAAATCTCAAAAAGTAAAACCAACCCTATCTGAACAAAGGTTTCAGATTTTGTTTTAGCGAGAGGAATAAAAAAGGGATAATTACTCTTTCTTATAGATAGAAAAAAGTAGGCTTGAAAGTAATAGTATAGTGTTGTGATTGTGGATAAAATCAAAACGTTCTAAAAGTTATGCGCTTTTGTAGGAGGAAATCAGCTTGTTTCATGCCATCCTACTACTGCAACCAGTAAAGATATAAGAACATGACATTACTCTTGGCATAATTTTGATGCCAATATCATCAATACATTTAGTGCTTGTCAAATCTTCAAACTTAACACCAAAGACCTGTTCCAATCAGGTGTGGTTCAGTTATCTCTACCCACTCGTTATTTTTTTGCCTTGTCTTCTCGGCGTTGCTGAATGAAAGTGTGAAATTTAAAAATTCAATATTTGAAACTGTTTCCTTTACACCTTTGAGGGAAACCAAATTCATCCTCTTAATCAGCAACACCGTTTTCTGATCGGAAAGTGACGAGGTTATTTTTTACCCTCTAAGTTCAGGAGAAACTTACTAATGGCAATTATCGAAGGTAGCATTTTTAATGACAACAATACCATCAACGGTTCCCCACTAATCTTTCGTCCTGCCCTCAATGGGGGTGCTGGCAGCGATATCCTGAATGGCAATGCCGGCAACGATATCTTAAATGGGGGTGCTGGCAGCGATATCCTTAATGGCAATGCAGGCGACGATAGTCTAAATGGCGATGCTGGCAGCGATATCCTTAACGGTAATGCTGGCAGCGATACCCTTAACGGTAATGCTGGCAGTGATATCCTTAACGGTAATGCTGGCAGCGATCTTCTCACTGGCGGTGCTGGCAACGATACCCTAAATGGGGGTGCTGGCAGCGATATCCTTACTGGCGGTGCTGGGACTGATTCTCTTACTGGCGGTGCTGGCAACGATATTTTCGATTTCAATTCAGTTTCAGATAGTCCTACTGGTTTGTCACGAGATATTATCGCTGACTTCGTTGGAAACGGTATCTTTGCAGGCGATCAAATCGATCTATCTACCATTGACGCTAACTCCAGTGTAGCGGGCAACCAAGCCTTTAGTTTCATTGGTGCTGCCGCATTCTCAGCAGCCCGTCAGGTTCGTTATTCAGGAGGTACTCTTCAAGGTAACATTGATGGGGATCTCTCACCTGAGTTTGAGATTGGACTGACAGGAGCACCATCACTAGTGGCAAGCGACATCATCCTATAGTCTAATATACCTCTTGCAAAAGCGCTGAACACCCTACTTCTAAGAGCAAGCGTTTAGGAGTAGGGTTCTTATTTATGATTTATGCAAACAGTAATATTGAAGAATAATTTAGGTGCAAAGCCAAACATACTCCAACTGTGAGAAAATGCAGTAGGCTTTAAGCTGTCAACAATGATATCGCTATAATCAAGCACAGTTAAATACTAACAAAGTTGCTCATATCAACTGCACCTAACAGAAGCACATCTAAAAAATATAAAATTACCAATGCTGCGTATGTATGAGAAAATCTGTTAATACAATCAATCGCAAAACTTGTGATGATGCCACAATAGCTAAATTGTAACTTAGGGAATGCAGCGATGTCTATGACGGGTTATTCGCGTCGCACTGGTCTAACAAGGGAATGGCACTAAGTTAAAATACAACCCTAATTACGATCCTGGGAGGCTCTGCCTCCAATGGCTTTAGCAGAGGCAGCAGCCCTCTCGAAATACATTTCCAGTCTTAAGACTGGGAACGAATTCAAGTTACACAAATCTTTAGGCTTTTCTTCGGGTCATGTGTCTAACAAAGCTTTTAACTTATTGGTAATTATTTGTTATCAAGTTACACAAATCTTAAGGCTTTTCTTTGTGTCATATGTCTAACAAAGCTTTTAACTTATTGGTAATTATTTGTTATATATAACTACAGAAACCACTAAAAAAATATCAATATGCAAAACCAACTCTATCTGGACAAAGGTTTTGTATTTTATTCTGGACAGAGAATAAAAAAGTTAATTATTATTTTTTTTGAGAAAAAAATCTGCTGAGGGTAATACTATAGTATTGTTATTATGAATACAGTATTAATTTCATTAAATCTATATAATCACGTAGAAAAAATCTACTGTTCCTGAGTAGTTTCCAACTGAAACAACTGAAAATAGAAGGTACAAGGGCATCAGATGATTTTTGATACAAATATGAAATAAATATCATTAAATACATCTAGTACTTCTTAAATATTCTCAAATACTCTCGAATATTCAAACTTAATAGTAAAGGACTATTCCAATCAGGTTTGTTCAACAATATACTCCAATTATTGATATTTTGACCTGGTTTTGTCGGCATTGCTGAATGAAAGTATGGAATTCCCAAATTCCATGTTTTAAATTGCTTGGCTTATGCATTTGAAGGAAATCAAATTCATACTCTTAATCAGCAATGCCGTTTTATAATGGAGAAGTAAAGAGGTAATTTTTTTTTCCTCTAAGTTTAGGAGAAACTCATCAATGGCAACTTCAATATCAATCTCCTCCGGTAGCGGCAGTGTTAGCGCCAGCTCTAGTAGTTATAGCAGTAGCGGTGGCAGTAGCAGTAGCAGTAGCAGTAGCAATAATGGTCAGAGCGATGTCATTAACGCTAGTGGTGGCAACAGTACCCTTGTAGGTGGTAGTGGCAAGAGTATCCTTAACGCTGGTGGTGGCAATGATAGCCTCTTTGGTAACGCTGGCAACGATATTCTTAACGGTGGTGCTGGCAACGATACGCTCAATGGCGGTACTGGGGATGATGTCCTGGCTGGCGGTAGTGGAAAAGATATTCTCACTGGAGGATCGGGTAATGATGTTTTCAAGTACAACTCAATTTCTGATACTCCACTTTCGGGACGCGACATAATCACTGACTTTCGTGGAAATGGAACCTTGTCAGGCGATCGCATCGATCTATTTAATATCGATGCCAACTCCACTATTGGGGGCAACCAAGCTTTCGCTTTCATTGGAAGTGCCCAATTCTCCGCACCCGGCCAAATCCGTTATTCAGGAGGTATTCTCGAAGGTAGCACTGATGGGGATCGCTCGGCTGAGTTTCAAGTTCGGCTTATAGGAGCACCACAAGTAGTGTCAAGTGACTTCATTCTTTAATTTAATATTCCTGCCTTGAAAATAAGGCAGGAGGCAGAAGGTAGAAGGCATTAGAGAATGAAAATATCTCTTTCCCAGTCTTCAATCCCTAGTCACTATTTTCAAGGCAGATATAATTTTGAAGAAGAACTCTAGTGCAAAGTTAGAGTGTCTCCATCTGTGCACCGGAATCAATATCAATATACTAAGCTTATAAATGTGGAAAGTCAGTGCCTCACCTTGGGGCAATGACTTTTTTTCATATTTAAATTCGTGTATTTCCGGCACTCTAGATGCTATAAACATAAGAATCATCCCTATTTAACACAAACGCTTAGATGAAGATTTATTCTAATTAGGGCTGAGCAAAAGACACGGTGAAACATAGAGAATTACTCATATTCGATCGCACCGCCCAGGCATGAGAAAATCATCAGGTAATACAATCGCAACAGTTGCGATGATGGCACGGAAGGAAAAAAGATGTCGGAGAATTTGAAAAGCCAAGTTGTAACGCAAGGAGTGCAGCGATCGCCTAATCGAGCTATGCTGCGTGCAGTTGGTTTTAAAGATGAAGATTTCAATAAAGCTATTGTAGGCATTGCCAACGGCTACAGTACGATCACTCCCTGTAATATGGGGATAAATCAACTGGCACAAAGGGCAGAAGTTGGGATTAAAACCGCCGGAGCGATGCCGCAAGTGTTCGGCACGATTACCATTAGCGATGGGATTTCGATGGGAACTGAAGGGATGAAATATTCCTTAGTATCGCGGGAAGTGATTGCCGATTCCATTGAAACCGCCTGTACTGGACAAAGTATGGATGGTGTGCTGGCTATTGGCGGTTGTGATAAAAATATGCCAGGGGCAATGCTGGCGATCGCTCGGATGAATATCCCTGCAATATTCGTTTACGGTGGTACAATTAAACCCGGTCACTATAATGGACGCGATTTAACTGTTGTCAGTTCTTTTGAAGCTGTTGGTCAATACAGTGCTGGAAAAATTGACGAAAAGGAATTATTAGAGGTTGAAGGTCGAGCTTGTCCTGGTGCTGGTTCCTGTGGAGGAATGTTCACAGCTAACACCATGTCTTCAGCATTTGAAGCACTGGGGATGAGTTTACCCTATTCTTCAACAATGGCGGCAGAAGATGCCGAAAAAGCCGACAGCACCGAAAAATCAGCATTTGTGTTAGTCGAAGCGATTCGCAAACAAATATTACCCCGGCAAATTATCACTCGCAAATCTATAGAGAATGCTATCTCTGTGATTATGGCAGTCGGTGGTTCGACCAATGCAGTACTGCACTTTTTAGCGATCGCCCGCGCCGCTAATGTAGAGTTAACTATAGACGACTTTGAAACTATCCGCGCTCGCGTTCCCGTTTTGTGCGATCTAAAACCAAGCGGTAAATATGTCGCTACAGATTTGCACAAAGCTGGTGGTATTCCCCAAGTCATGAAGATGTTACTTGTGCATGATTTATTACACGGTGATAGTCTCACCATTAGCGGTCAAACCATTGCAGAGATATTAGCAGACATCCCAGAAGAACCATCTGCCAATCAAGATGTGATTCGGACTTGGGATAACCCGATGTATCCTCAAGGACATTTAGCCATCCTCAGAGGTAATTTGGCAACGGAAGGAGCTGTCGCCAAAATTACTGGGGTGAAAAAACCAATAATTACCGGGCCTGCACGGGTGTTTGAGTCGGAAGAAGCCTCTTTAGATGCAATTTTGGCGGGTAAAATTCAAGCTGGTGATATTCTAGTCATCCGCTACGAAGGGCCTAAAGGCGGCCCTGGAATGCGTGAAATGTTGGCTCCCACTTCGGCAATTATCGGGGCTGGTTTGGGTGATGCTGTAGGATTAATTACCGACGGACGCTTTTCTGGCGGTACTTACGGCATGGTGGTTGGTCATGTGGCTCCAGAAGCAGCAGTTGGTGGTGCGATCGCGCTTGTAGAAGAAGGCGATAGTATTACTATTGATGCACCCGCTCGTTTGTTGCAGTTGAATATATCTGAAGAAGAACTGGCCCGTCGTCGTGCCAATTGGCAACCTCCGGCTCCGCGTTACACTAAAGGCGTGTTGGCAAAATATGCCAAATTGGTATCTTCTAGCAGTATTGGTGCTGTGACAGATTTGGACTTGTTTTAGTTAACCTGACAACTGTGGCGCAAGTTTGCCTACCTTTAACAAGGGGCTAAAGCCCCTTGTCTGCTTATTTGAGATAGTCGCTGAATTTTCGCTGTTCTGTAATAGTTTGATCTAGCGATCGCTTCTAAAGAAGTTGCAAAGACAAACTCACTAACTTACTTTGCGATCGCAAGCGTGGTAAAACAAATTGCTGTATCGAAAGAAATACTGTTGATTGCCTCTAAGTTTTAAAGCTATTGAAAAGGGATGTTCTGTATTTATACCAGATTTGTACCTGAATTTTATGAGTTTTTGGAAAAATCTTGAAAAAGTTTCAGGAAATTTACATAGAAGAAGTGATGTCAATCGATATACTACAGAAATACCATTGACCATCAACTGCTGAAAAACCTAAAAGGGCACAAAATGAGTTCTGAATCTAACGTCAAACTGACGATCGCTCTTTCTAATCCAGATTTAGATGCAGAGGAGCAAGAACGGGAAGCACGGAATCTGCTGCGAGAAATCAAAGACTTAGATGTTGAAAGTGCTGAACTAGTAGCAGCTACAGAAATACCTGAAGGAGCCAAATCTGTTGGTGGTTTTCTGGTGGGGGTGTTGCAGGCAGAGGTGAGCCTTGCCAATTTTAAGAAATTGTTGGGATTTTTGGGCGATCGCTTGGGTAACAAAACCATTGAATTGGAAGTTGAAGCTAACGGCAAAAAACTGAAGGTGAAAGCTAGCAGTCAGGAAGAGTTAAACGCCGCCATTGAACAAGCGCAAAAGTTCATCGCAGGTAGCTAGCCGATAAATTCCATAAATAAAGGAGAATAGCAACATGGCGAAGGTAGCGCTGCTAATTGGTGTAAGCGAGTATGGAGCAGATATTACCTCATTGCTTGCGGCTACAAAAGATGTGGAGGCAATGCAGCGAGTTTTACTAAACCCAGAAATGGGAGGATTTGCCGAGACGGATGTTACAGCATTAAAAAATCCTGATCGGCAAGAAGTGGAAGATGCGATATACAGACTTTTTGCCAATCGCCAAAAAGAAGACCTGTTGCTGTTTTACTTCTCTGGTCATGGAATAAAAGATGAAAACGGCAAGCTTTACTTATCAAACTGTAATACTCGTAAAGAGAATGGAAGGCTAGTTAAGCACCTAGCACTAGCAGCTAGTGTTCTGAACGAAAATATGAATGAAAGCAAATCTGAGAGACAGGTGGTGATTTTGGATTGCTGCTTTAGTGGTGCAATTGCTCGGGATATGACTCCAAGAGACGACAGCACGGTAAATTTGCAAGAGGAGCTAGGCGGAAAAGGGCGAGCAATTCTGACTTCTTCCACATCCACTCAGTATGCATTTGAGCAGGAAGGTTTAGAACTTTCAGTTTACACACGCTATCTAGTGGAGGGAATTGAAAAAGGAGCAGCCGATAAAGACGGAGATGGACGGATTTCTGTTGATGAACTGCATGAATATGCCAGTATTAAAGTCAAGCAAGAAGCCCCAGCAATGACACCGAAAATATACCCAGTGGAAGAAGGTTACAAAATTTACCTGTCTAAAGCACCAAAAGGTGATCCAAAGCTTATTTATCGCAAACTAGTTCAAGAATTGGCAAAGGAAGGCAGTGGTGAAATTCATGAACTCGATCGCATTATATTACAAGTGAAACAGGAGAATCTGGAACTAACGCTTGAGGACACAAAATCAATTGAAGCAGAGGTTTTAAAACCTTACCAAGAGTATAAAAGAAAATTGGAAAAGTATGAAGAGGCTTTCTACAAGGCGATAGAATCAGATTCTAATCTCAGTGAGAGAACTCGTACTAGGTTGAAACGTCTTCAGGAACTTTTAGTACTTAGGGATGAAGATATAAAACCAATTGAAGACCGAATTCGTGAGAGAGAAGATTCAACAACTCTCGGCAGCAAAAATAAAGATACAGCAAAAAGAGAAGATATCATAATTCGCAAACAGTCAAATGCCCGGACTCGGATAAATACTCGGCCTACCCAAAATAACAATTTTCTACAATACATAGTAGCCAGCGTCATCGGAGTAATTGGAGTAGGTATTGGCGTTGGCAGTACTGTATTCTACTTTTTGATAACCAAACATACATCTCAACCTGTAGTTCCGCCTATAGTAAATTCCTGTGGTAAAGAGACCTATAGTTTGAATGACAGAATTAGCCTGGGTGAAGAAATTTTATTAAAACAAGATACAAATCCAGATAAAGAAGCTGGAGTTCAAGCATTTTTAAATGGTGATTGTCAGACTGCTATTAATAAGTTTAATTCATACCGTCAAGCGAATCTTACTAATAGAACAGACCCAGAAACATTGATTTACTTGAATAATGCTAAAGCTCGTCAGAAAGGAGATCGGCTCAAAATTGCTGTGAGCGTACCTATTGGGACAAATCCAAATGTAGCAAAAGAGATACTGCGCGGTGTGTCCCAAGCTCAAGATGAGGTGAATAGCAGTGGCGGTATCAATGGCAAAGTTTTGGAGGTAGCGATCGCTAATGATGATAACGATCCAAGTGAATCTGCACAGCTTGCCACTCGGTTTGGCAAAGATGCCAACATCTTAGCTGTCGTGGGACATAATTCTAGTAATGCTTCTCTCTCAGCAGCCCCAGTCTATCAAAAAGACGGGTTAGTGATGATCTCTCCCACCAGTTATGCCCAAAACCTTGATAGGGTTGGCAATTATATCTTCCGTACTGCTCCTAGTGTTAAATCCATAGCTGATAGCGTCTCTAATTACGCCATTAAAATAGCGGGTAAAACCAATTTTCTTATCTGTGTTGATTACCAAGGGATAGATAATCAGTCGTTTAACAATGAGTTTGTTAAAGCGATAAAAGCTGCTGGCGGTCAGATTAATTCTACAGAATGCGATATTTCTGCTCGTGACTTTAACCCTAGTGCTGTCATTTCTCAAGCTGTACGTAGCGATGCTAATGCCTTGGTGTTAGGTCTTTATGTAGACAAAATAAAGCAAGGTCTAGCGGTGGTACAATCTAATCAAGGGCAGTTGACTGTATTTGGTAGTCCTACACTTTTCACTGACGAAACCTTAAGGAATGGCAGCGGTATCAACGGACTGATAATCTCTGCACCTTGGTATCCCACAGCTTTTCCTAATAACATCTTTCCGCAAAAAGCCCAAAAAGTTTGGGGTGCAACTGTCAATTGGCGAACAGCTACGGCTTATGATGCAACCTTGGCGATCATCGCAGGTTTACAACGAACTAACAGACGCGATGAATTACAAAAAGAGTTGCATAGTCCGAGTTTTTCAGTCGATGGTGCAACGGGAAAGATTCAGTTTTTACCATCAGGCGATCGCTTAAACAATGAAATATTCTTAGTTAAAGTTCAACAAATATCTGGCAGTGATAAATATCAATTTGTGCCGATTAAACCTTAGTCTTGTAGCAATTAATAGCGATTGCATCCCGTATTTAACATAGTGATCGCACTTACTAATTCTGACATTTAAAAATAGCGATGCCTACAGCGGTAAACTACGCACTTATTTGTTGTGAGATTTGGAAAGAGCGATCGCATTTGTTTGTTGTGATTTTTCAAAATAGCGATCGCATTTGTTTGTTGTAATATTTGAAAGTGGCGATCGCATTTGTTTGTTGTGAGTTTTCAAAATAGCGATCGCATTTAGTCTTTCGCTTACATTTCACAAAATATCTGGATTTTCACCCAATTCTCTCAATCTAGCTGCTAAACGAGCCGCTTTTGCAGCTGCGGCTTCTTCTCGTATACCAGCAGTTTCGGCTTGTGCAACTGCGGCTTGTGCTTGTGCAACAGCAATTTCCGCCTGCGTGACTGCGGCTTGTGCTTGTGCAGCAGCAGCTTCGTCTGGTAACAAAACCAAATTGCCAGCTACATCGTAAAACCGCAACCATATCGCCGTTTCTCTGTCTATTGTTCCTTCATGGGTTCCCAACCATAAACCTAACTTTTGACACCACAGCCAACCACGCTCATTCGGTGTCAAAGATTGATATTGCTGATTATGATCTAAATGCCACCCCTGCAAAGAATTTGGGTCAAAGGGGTCATAGACAAAATAATCTGAAGTATGAAAAGTTTGTTCGTAAAGGTCTTTCTTAACAGTTTTATCTATTTTGGCTGTAGATGGTGACATTAATTCTACAATCACATCAGGATAACGACCGTTTTCTTCCCATACTACCCAACCTTGACGAGAATTAATTCCATCCACATTCAAGACAGCAAAGAAATCGGGGCCACGGAAATCCTGGTTACGTACTTGGGCGCTGCTGTAATAAATAAACATATTGCCCCCAGTGAAGAAATCATTGCGATCAGCCCAAGCTTGCTGCAATGACCGAATCAACACATTCATGGCAATACGGTGGCGATTTGATTCCAAGGGTTGTCCGTCATCAAAAATTAAATCTGTCGGCGGTGTAGGGTGTTCCCAATCTAGAATAGCTCTTGGATTGTTTTCGGTAGTCATGAGCGATCGCCTTTCTCAGAAAGCCTTAGATTTTTATCATAAATTATTCTTTACCCAATCTCTAAAATTACGCATAGCTTGACTTCTGTCAATTGTTAAACACTGCTGAACATATTCATTGACTAATTCAACAATTGGGATACCAGGAAAATTAGGACTAGATTCAGATTTTATATATTTCCCTTCTTTTAGGAATAAAATTTCTAAACCTTGTTGTGTATGTCGCCAAAGTTCAGGAACTCCCAAAATTTCATAATTTTGAAATCGAGTCCGAGAAGTAATATCAATTTCGATTGCTAAATCTGGTGGTGGATCTATATTTAAATCTATGCATTTTTTGCCAATTACAGCAGCTTGATTTTGAATATAAAAACTGGTGTCTGGTTCTACTGCTTGGCGCATTCGCTCATTTTTTAGTGTTGTGGAGCCAAAAGGTTCAAAATCAATTTGTAGTATTTCTAACAAGATTTTGACTAAATCACCAATAAGTTCTTTATCTTTTTCGTGTTCTGGTAGCGGAACCATAATTTCTAACCAACCATGACTATAAGAAATACGTGCAGCACGTCTTTCTCCCATTTCTTCTAAAATATCTTCTAACTGCTGCCAACTAATATCTTGAAGTAACATTTGTTGACCAGGTTTAACAATAATTTGTTGCAGTTTTAAAAGCATATTACCTCAGAGAGTTGATGTAGTAATAATTGTATGTAGCAGATGGAATTTACAAATCAACTTTCTTAAAGTATATCGCCTCTGACTATGAGTGTAGAAATTAGCCAAAAAAACTTATTGATATAATCTTTGACTGTTTCAATTTTGTCAGCAATTTTTAATTTTTACTTGTTAAAGGAATACGGATGGTAAACTCTGTTCCATATCCTGGGGTTGAATCAACTTCAATAGTTCCTCGATGTTTATCTACAACAATTTGATAAGCGATCGCCATTCCTAATCCGATTCCTTTACCCACAGGTTTAGTAGTAAACATATGGTCAAATACCCGTTGCTTGACATTCTCTGACATCCCAATACCATTATCGTAAATCTGAACGATCGCGCAATGACTTGATTTGTCAATTTGGGTTTGGAGCTTAATTTGATTAGGCTTAGTTTTAAGCTCCTCAAAACTTCGTTTTTGGCTGGCTTCTTCTAGTGCATCGATCGCATTCACGAGAACATTCATAAACACTTGATTGAGTTGCCCTGCGTAGCATTCTACTAGCGGTAGATCGCTGTATTGCTTAACGATCTGAATTTCTGGTAGATTGGGCGTAGCTGTAAGGCGACGGTTCAAAATCATCAGAGTGTTATCTAATCCTTCGTGAATATCTACAAATTTCATATCTGCTTCATCGAGGCGTGAGAAATTACGCAGCGACAGCACAATTTCACGAATGCGTTTGGTTCCCACTTGCATTGATGCCATTAATTTAGGTAAATCTTCTGCAAGAAACTCAATATCAAGGTCTTGAACGCGATCGCTAATTTCGGGGGTAGGATTTGGATAGGTTTGTTGATAAAGCTTGAGTAAATCGAGGATATCTTGGCTGTAAACGCTGGCATGGTTGAGATTAGCATGGATAAAATTGGCGGGATTATTGATTTCATGTGCCACTCCAGCCACTAATTGTCCCAGACTAGACATTTTTTCGGTGTGGATGAGTTGAGCTTGAGTATTTTGCAATTCTTTCAGGGTTTTGCTGAGTTGTTGCGTCTGCTGGCTAGAAATCAAGGCGCGATCGCGAATCTGTTCATATAGTTGCACCTGTCGCCACGCACTAATCAACCCAACCGCCAGCAATCCTCCCAAAACGGTAGCCAACAAATTCAACGCCTGTAATGGCGATTCAATATTTTCTTTTAGCACAATTAACGCTACTGACCAATTTGCCTCTCTGAGGGGAGTGTAAGCAACATAGCTCCATTTACCATCCAGTTGAGCTAATTCAATACTTGTGCGTTTAGCTACCATTTTTTGGGTAATTTCCGCTAACCTGGGATTGGGTGAATTAAGGAAACTCTGAGCGGCTTTTTCGGCTGTACCAATTAGTTCCGTGTTGGGATGGGCGATGGGAACTCCTTGAGAATTCAGCGCAAAGGCATAGCTGCCTTTACCTTGATGCAAATTGCCGATCGCCTCAACGACTCGGTTAATTGGAATTCCTCCCATTAAAACACCTGCTGGCTTTATGCCTGTTTCGGCAGGAATCGGCGAACTAATCTGAATCTGTAACTGTTTAGTTGTGCGTCCAATAATTGGATCGGTTGCTACTGTTTCACCTGCTATACTCCGCTGAAAAAATTCTCGGTCTTTAACATTGAGATGATCTCCGTGAGTATTGATTAATAGAGCATCCGGTGTGACCAACCCCATGAGCAAAAACGTTTGTAGCCGCTTCAATTCAGATTGCAAGTAAGGTTCCATTACAGACCAATCGAGCGATCGCACCACACCAGAATTTGCCAAAGTATTAATTTCTGTTTTACGAATGGCTAACCAATTATCAATATCATCCTGGCCTTTGCGTGTTTTTAATAGTACTTGTTCTTTCAGACTATCGAGCAGCAATCCCTTAACAATTTTGTAACTAGTGATAGCTGTAGCGCTAATACTAATAGACAAAAATACTACGATTGATAATAATATAAAGTTACGCGATCGCCATTTAAATGAGTAGTATTTTTTGTCGATTTGGGCATTCCATCGGGGATTAATTTTCAACCATACTTTCCGCAATTGAAGCATCATTGTAGCTTGACTCCAAACTAAAATTTTAAAAAGCAAAAATGAAAAGTGCTGAGTAAAGTGGAAATTACTCAGCACGGGCTAAACACTCCGCTATCGCTAACAGTACTCAACACTCATTATTGTTGTTGAGTAGAGATTTGAATGACAAACTCTGTACCTTTTCCAAGTTCGGAAGTACAAGAGATCGAACCGCCATGTGCTTCTACCACAATTTGACGAGCGATCGCTAATCCTAATCCAGTGCCTTTTCCTACAGCCTTGGTAGTGAACAAATGGTCAAACACTTTTTGTTTAACCTCCGGTGGCATCCCCACCCCGTTATCAGCAATCTTAATCAAAACATTTTGACCTGAATCTACTACACGAGTTTGAATAGTGATGCAATTGGGGTTGGCAAGAATCGCTTCCAAACTGCGTTCTGTATTGTATTGTTCAAGCGCATCAATGGCATTTGCTAACAAGTTCATAAACACTTGATTAAGTTGTCCCGCAAAGCATTCCACTAGGGGTAGCTTGCCATAATTCTTCACTACCTCAATTGCTGGACGGTTTTCATTAGCTTTTAAACGGTGTCTGAGAATCAGAATAGTACTGTCAATCCCTTCGTGAATATCAAAAGGAACTTTATAATCCTTATCTGCTCTGGAGAAGGTTCGCAAACTGGTACTGATACTACGAATACGGTTAACACCCAATTTCATCGAGTCTAGTAATTTAGGCAAATCTTCGCGTAAATAATTCAAGTCGATGGCATCAATTTCATCTTGAATATCTAAACTGGGATTGGGAAACTTTTGTTGATAAAGATTAATTAGTCCAAACAAATCTTTAACATAATCTTTGGCAGGTTCAATATTACCAGCAATGAAGCCTACAGGATTGTTGATTTCATGGGCAACACCTGCTACCAGATTGCCAAGAGCAGACATTTTTTCATTTTGCACCACTTGCAATTGCATCGTTTTGAGTTCTTCCAACGCTTGTTCCAACTGTTGTTTTTGCTGCTGTAACAATTGTTGTGCTTGTTGGCGTTCAGTGATGTCTTCAGATGTGCTTAGAATGCCAAAAACGTTTCCTTCTCTATCTTTTAGAGGAATTTTATTTGTATTAGACCACTTTTGTGTTCCATCTACTTGCTGCACGGTTTCGATAATGTTGAGTTCCGCTTCCCCAGACTCAATAATGCGGCGATCGCGCGCTACAAAAAAATCTGATTGCTCCTTAGTCCAGCGAAGGTCATAATCTGTTTTCCCAATAACATTTTCTGGCATTCCTAGACCCCAAGTTTGCGTAAATTTATGATTACAGCCTAAATAAACACTATTGCAGTCTTTCCAGAAAACAGATTGTGGAATATTGTCAATAATTAACCGCAAAAATTGTTCCGTCTGTCCCAAGTTTTCTAGAGCATCTTGTGCTTGCTGATAAAGCCTAGCGTTTTCTAGGGAGATTGCAGCTTGAGTACATAATAGATTGAGAATTTCGACGCGATCGCTACTAAACGCCCCAGTCATCAGATTGTTTTCTAAATATAAAATCCCTAAGAGTTTTCCTTGATAGAGAATCGGCGTACACAGCAAGCTTTTGGGTTGCTGACGAATAATATAGGGATCGGCTATTAGCGCTGGATGCAATGTTGTATCAAAGATAACGGTAGATTGCAAGTTACGTTTAACGGCGTAAATTAGACTATGGGGAACGTCTGCACTATCTTCCACAAAAATGGACTGTAACACTGTTGATTGTTGCCCAACTTGAGCCATCGCCTCAACTAGCAATCTATCTTCTTTAAGCAGTAGTAATGCACACTTATCTGCTCCAGCATTTTCAATCACTACTTGTAGCAGCTTCGTAAGTAATTTATCTAATTCAATTTCACTGGAGAGAGCCTGAGAAGCTTTTAAAACTGTTGCCAAATCTAGCATTACTGATGTATTGCTGCTAGATGTTACTGATTTATGAATGCTTGGGTGGAAGGTAGTAATGCTGTCAATATTTGCGATTGTGTCATTGGGTGTGAGTGGCGATCGCCTCTGTTGTAAAATTGGGGCTAACAGTTGTGGATAACGCTGTTCTAGGTCATCGACTTTAGCTTTAGCATCCCAACGGGTGTAGCAATAGTAAGCATTAATTAAATACTCTTGAGCAATGCGTTCTTTGCCCCATTCTAAATAAAACTTGGCTGCAAGCTCGTTGGCGAGAGCTTCTTCGTTGACATATTCGTTTTCTTTGGCTTTAGCAATGGCGCGATCGTATGACTCGATTGCATCCATATATTTACCAGAAATTCTTGCTATTTCCGCAGATAACAAGAGATATCGATGTAGAAAGTTGTCTGGGCAACTATTCGCCCAGTTTTTCTGAATTTGTTGATGCTCTCGAATAATGTCCCAATACTGCTTTTTCTTCTCTAATGTCACATTGGGATAAAGAGCTATCAAGCTGAGTGGATAATAGAAATGATACTGAATAATTGGGAAAAAACCAGAGTTACAACCAAGAGTTTTCTCAGCTTCTTCTGCTGCTTGCACAGCATCTACGTAACGACCATAAAGGTACGACAATTGGATTTTAAGAAAGCAGTACCAATTAATTCCATGATCGAAGTTATTTTTCTGTCTCCATACTTCGATATAGGGAATATCTTCGTCGTTGCGATCGCCTAATAAATCGGTATTTTTAGATATATCTTGCAGATTTAATAAAAACTGCTGCTGTAAAGTAAATGCATATAGCATATTGGCATCATTAACCTGTTGGACATAACTCAGATATTTTTCAGTTTCCGCGTAAACATCTGAGAGGCGATCGCCTTTAATTAACATCGCCCAAATCAAAAACGAAACGGCCCAAACACCAAACACCAAATTTCCTGTTTCTTGACATATTTGGAATGATTGTTGAGAAAGTGGCAAATTCGTTTTCAAATGCTGATTATAGGGATTAATCGTGTGTGCAAAGATATTATTGGTCTTAAAAATAAATTGAGTACTATTAAAGTGACGATCGAGTTTTAGTGCTAATGTACCGAACTCATAAGCAGTTTGATAATTTCCTTGATTTGCCAGACTCATCCCATATATACAGTAAGCAAAACCAGAGCTTTCTGCATTGCCATATTTAAACGATAAATTGATCGTTAATAGAGGAACCAAGCAACTGAGGTATCGATCTCCTCCCATATAAGCTGCTGCCCAAAGGTCAGCTAAAATACCCATACAAACCTTCTTCTCTGAATCTGTCATCTCAGGCAGATCGAATAAATCTGATATGCGAATCGTTTGCAGTTTAGCTTTTAATTCTTGAAGTTCGGTTTCGATAACAGCTTGCTGTTCTTCAGGAGTGACTAGCAGATTCATTCCCATAATGCTCAAACCTTTTACTCCAGCTTCAATACTAGCTGCTATATTTTCACCCTGAGTCATTCTCAGATACATCTGAATCCTATAAATCTCTACTTGCTCAAACCTATCTTGGCTTTGAGCTAACGCTATCTCAAATAATTTCTCGGCTTGGTCAAAGCTGCCAGTTAGATATTCACATTCTGCGGATTCTCGATGTAATTCAAATGCAATTTTATAATTAACTAACCAACTTTCTGCTATCAGCAAGCTTCTACCCAATGTAAAATATTTTAGGGCTGCTTTATAAGCAGTAGAAGCTTTTGCTTTCTTACCAGCAATTAGATTCAGTTGAGCAAGTTCATATCTTTGAGATTGCCCATCAATTATGTCAATTCCCTCATTTAGCTGATTAACAATATCAAAAATGCTGGTTTCAAGCTCTTCGGGTGATGTATTGTTTAACAGTAATTGCCCAATCTTGAAATGAGTAGCTTTTCGTTGAGATTCAGGGATAAGAGAATAAGCCGCTTGCTGAACGCGGTCATGAAGAAATCTGTAAGAGCAAGAATCAGGAAAATTGTGTTGCTGAAATTCGGAGTTTTGAATTCTCAATTCAGACTCGTCATGATAGAACTTGTAAACTTCATTGGTAGGAATAATCAACCCATCTTGCAAAGCTTTCCAAAAGTCTGCGGCTGTTTCGACTTGGGATTTTTCATGGACGATCGCTAACGTCGCTAAATCAAATTGATTTCCTACACAAGCCGCTAACTTCAAAACTTCTTGAGTTTTTGCTGACAATTTCTGAAGCTGAATTGCCATAAACTCTACTACATCATCGGTAAGAGCGAGCGATCGCACCTGAGCAATATCACATTCCCAATAACCACCATTAAAATTAAATGTAATTAGTTTATCTTGATGTAGCGCTTTGAGAAACTGGGTGCTGAAGAAAGGATTTCCTTTAGTTTTGCTCAATACTAATTCTGTTAGAGGTGTGGCTAAAGCTAAAGAGCAACTCAATGTATCTGCAACCAAATGATTGATAGAAACTCGATCGAGAGGTAATAAAGTAATCGTATTGACTGTAGCATCTAACTTTTGAATCTCTTCTAAAGTCAGTATCAGGGGATGTACTGGGTTGACTTCGTTATCTCGATAAGCACCAATTAACAATAAATAGCCGATGTCAGCTTCGCTCATTAACAAGTGCATTAAGTTTAAAGAAGCAGCATCTGCCCATTGCAGATCGTCAATAAAGATCGCTAATGGATGCTCTGATGCAGTGAAGACTTGAGTGAATTTCAAAAACAGCGAATTGAAGCGATTTTGGGCTGCACCACCAGAGAGTTCTGGCGCAGGAGGCTGTTTACCAATCATACTTTCCAGTTCTGGAATCACCTCAATCATCACTTGTCCGTGTTCACCCAAAGCAGAAATAATTTTGCGCTTCCATTGCTGGAATTGGGCGTCAGTTTCACTTAGCAGTTGCCTGATTAAGTCTCGAAAGGCTTGCACAAAGGCAGAGAAAGGGATGTTGCGCTGGAACTGGTCAAATTTACCTTTAATGAAATAACCCCGTTGTCGCACAATTGGCTTGTGGACTTCGTTCACCACAGCAGTTTTGCCAATGCCAGAAAAGCCCGCTACCAACATAATTTCAGTGCTTCCCTGGCTGACTCTCTCAAAGGCATCCAGTAAATTTTGAACTTCGGCTTGGCGACCGTAGAGCTTTTCTGGGATGATGAAGCGATCGCAAATATCCCGCTCACCCAATTGAAAGGATTTAACCCTGCCAATTTCTTGCAATTGAGACAAACATTTTTCTAAATCAAATTTCAGCCCTAATGCACTCTGATAGCGGTCTTCAGCATTTTTCGCCATCAATTTCATCACAATCCCACAAAGAACTTCGGGAATAGATTCTTCATTTTTGAATTTTGAGTCGCACCTTTGGTGCGCTTCCAGCGCAACTTGAATTTTGAATTGCTCTGGAAGCTTTGCAATATGACAGTGAACCAACTCCATCGGATCGTTAGACTCAAAAGGCAGATGTCCAGCCAGCAATTCATAGAAGGTAACGCCGAGGGAATAGTAATCACTGCGATAGTCAATTCCACGATTCATCCGCCCGGTTTGTTCTGGAGAAAGGTAAGCGAGAGTACCTTCTAAGACGTTGGGACTGTGAATTTCGCGGGTTTCTCTAGGTAAAAGAGAGGCAATACTAAAGTCAATTAACTTGACTTGCTTAGTTTCCGGGTTGATGAGGATATTGGCAGGCTTAATATCTTTGTGGATAACCTGATGGCGGTATAGTCCGTCAAGAATATTACTTAGAGCGATCGCAATATCCAAAAACTCTGTCAAAGTATATTGATTGCTGGCCATTTTTTGGTTGAGCCAATCTCTGAGGGAAATACCACCAAAATCCTCCATCACCAAAGCATAGCTGTTGCGGTAAGGTTCCAGGCTGTAGGGATGAACAATACCGGGTAGGTCAAGATTTTTAGCAATAGTGTACTGATTACGGAACAGCAGCAGTTCATTGAAGTTAGGATACTCTTGCTGGAGCAGTTTAATCACAACCGGAAGTCGATCCGCCTCTCGAATAGCACGGTAAACTACGGTTCTAGAGCCTGCATAAAGTTGTTCGCTAATTTGATAGTTCAAAAGCTTGTCCATCGGCTCAACTGCTGTATTCATACTTCATCAACTCTTGTGAAATCAGCTATTTATTTAAAGTAGTTTGCCCAAGAATAAGCTTTTGCTAACTCAGTTTTCTTTTAAACAATCGCATTGTACGCGTGTAATCTATCTGTAGCTCCTTCAGCAAAACTACGCTATTTCCAGTAAAATCAAATTCTAAGGACTGTGGATTTGGGAGAAATTTGGGGTGCCTACACTTGGCGTTAACATTGACCACATCGCCACTATCCGGCAAGCGCGGCGGACAGTGGAACCAGACCCAGTAGCGGCGGCGGTACTGGCAGAATTAGCAGGTGCAGATGGAATTACGGTGCATCTGCGTGAAGATCGGCGACATATCCAAGATCGGGATGTGCGGATATTGCGGCAAACAGTGCGATCGCATCTTAATTTAGAAATGGCCGCTACAGATGAAATGCTGGCGATCGCTCTCGATATCAAACCAGATTACGTGACTTTAGTCCCCGAAAAGCGCGAAGAAGTCACAACAGAAGGCGGACTAGATATTGCCCTCCAAATTGCTAGAATAGGTGAGATAGTCGATAAATTGCAAAGCGCTAGCATTCCAGTTAGTTTATTTATCGATGCCCAACCAGCACAAATTGAAGCATCTGTCAAGACACAGGCGCAGTTTATTGAATTGCACACCGGACAATATGCTGAGGCTAAAGATGAAACAAATCGCCAGCGAGAATTAGCCATATTAGCAAAAGGGTGTGAACAAGCGATTCAAGCCGGATTGCGAGTTAACGCTGGTCACGGACTCACCTACTGGAACGTCTATCCGGTGGCTGCGCTTCCAGGCATGGAAGAACTGAACATTGGTCATACCATCATCAGTCGGGCAGCATTAGTAGGTATGGAAAGGGCAGTCCGCGAGATGAAACAAGCTATAAGGGGGGATGGGGAATAGGGCATGGGGCATTGGGCATTGGGCATTGGGCATTGGGCATTGGGCATTGGGCTTTAGGAGTGCTGAGTGCTGAGTTAGGAGTTAGGAGTTTTGTTTATCTCCTTGTCTCCTTGTCCCCTAACTCCCTCGCTCCCTCATCTCCCTGCTCCCCTGCCCCCTACTCCCTGCTCCCTATATAAAAAGAGGGGTTGTCACTGCGAAATCTAGAAATTGGGATCGAATCTTCAGCAAAAACTTCTATGAGCGCAACACAATCTAACAACCTGCCACTTTGGGTACAGGATCGGGATAAGGTGATAGCAGAAAGTACTGATGTCAAGTGGCGCTATCAGACACCGCCTGATTATTCCCGTTCAAAAGAGAATCTTGCTAAAGAAAGTATCTATAATCATCTTGAAGGAACACTGGAAGCGATCGTGCAAAACTTGGTGAGAACCTTCGAGATGGAGGTATCCTTCAAAGCTAACCCGCAAGAGTGGTTATCTATTGTGAATGACAACTTTCGCGTCAGTACCAATGGCGGAGTAGAGTATACCGCAGCAGATTTATCAGCCCAAGGTACTTACAATCTATTTATGCCTGATTCAGAGCATTACAAAGCTTCAGAAGAAAGCTTTGAATCATCCGCAAAAGTCTTCCACACAACATTTCCTCAAGGATTTCCTTGGGAAGTGCTGGAAGTTTTCTCAGGGCCACCGAATGTAACATTTAAATGGCGGCATTGGGGACATTTTAACGGAGAATATAAAGACCATGCACCTACTGGAGAAACAATAGAAATTATCGGTATGAGCATTGCAAAAGTTACCGATGACTTGAAGGTTATTTCCTTAGAACATTACTTCGACAATAATCTGTTCTTGGAAAAGCTAACATCTGGTGGCAAACAGACAAAATCTGAAAACCAGAAAAGTGCTTGTCCGTTCAGTTCTTGGTTCAAGAAATCCCAGAAAAGTTAGTTAGTTTTGTCAGGGTACAGAGTCACTGTGCCCTGAAATTATTCACATAGCAAGCAAAGGATGAAAATGCAAACATACCATTACGTTTTGGCAAGTCACCGCTTTCTTCTCGAAGAAGAACCGATACACGAAGTTCTCAAAGAACGCACCCGTAACTACCACGAACAAGAAAAAGAAATAGATTTTTGGTTAGTTGAGCAACCAGCTTTCTTGGAAACACCGCAGTTTAAAGAGCTAAAAGCAAAATGTCCCCAACCAGCAGTAGCAATTATTTCTACAAATCCTCAATTTATTACTTGGTTAAAACTGCGTTTAGAGTACGTTATTACTGGCGAATTCCAGGCTCCTTCTGAGGCAATACCAGATGCTTTGGCATCGCTTACTACCGTATCTTAGGCATAGCGCATTGGACATTGGGCATGGAGAAAAGATAAGGAAGATGGGGAAACAAGGGAGATTGTTCAATAATTCTCCCTTGTCCCCTTGTCTGCTCTGCTCCCCTGCCCCTCTGCCCCTCTGCCCCTCTGCCTCTTCCCCCACTCCCTGATTTTATTTTTGAGTAACAAAATATATTTTTTGACACATATTTCATCACCATACTGAAGTAGCTAGGTTTTCAGCTTTTTTCTTATAAAATCTTCTAGGACACCTTAATTTACATAATCTAACTTTTGTGCATAGATTTCAGAATTTCCCAAGTGTTTTAGGATTAGCGATTGTAGGGTTGATTGGTGGCATGAGTTCTGTACTTGCTCAAAAAACCATTCCCTCTTGTCAACCACCAAATGCGGGTGAGTATCTTTTATTAGTAGTCAGTCCCACAGCAAATAATCAAAAGCAGTTACGTAGCGCTTTACCACCTGAACTTAAAACTATCACCTGCAAATATCTCAACGAAACCGTGACGCGAGTCGGAGGCTTTAACAAAATTGATGATGCCAATCGTTGGGCAAGATATGTCAGCAATATTGTTGGCTTATCTGCCATAATTACCACTCGACCAACGACAACGGCAGATGTGCAGCCACAGTCACAGCCACAGTCACAGCCCAAACCACCTCAGCAGACAGTCAGCTATAATCCTCAAGCATTAGGAGAAGGTTATGCAGTACTGGTAGATTATTACAACCGTCCAGAATTAGTAAATAGTGTGCAGCAAGTGGTCGGAGGTAACGTCGGTTTTGTTTCTTATGGACAACGCCCTTACTTGCTAGCAGTTTATACCACTAACCAAACTGAAGCGTATAATACATTGCAAAAGCTAAACAATGGCGGTTTCGTTGCCAGCCTAGTAGATAGTCGTAAAGTGATTCTGCTGCGCTCGACTGTGCGGTTTTAGCGATCTTAAGTTCAGTGGTATCTTGATGCGGTCTACCAGAGTGGTAATTTGTCAATTGAATTAATTTGTGATTTTAAATTCCAAATTTCAAAGGGTTTTCAGCGAATATATTTATACTCGCTTTGCGTGAAATAAGTTCTTTGGAACAAATCCTTTCATTCTTAATTCCCTAAATTTATTCACGGGGTAAATTTAAAATCCAAAATCCAAAATTGATTGACAAATTACCAGTTATTAATTATCAATAGCCCCTCAAACAAAGATTTATTACTCTAGTTTAATAAGCAGACCTAGCTAACCAATAGATGGTTATACCCAAAGCCGATCCAGCGATTACCTGAACTGGTGTATGTCCGAGTAATTCTTTCAGACGGTCTTGGCTAAAGTCTGGTTTTTCATGGAATAATTCATCAATCATTTGATTGAGAATACGAGCTTGCTTGCCAGCTGCTTGGCGAACTCCGGCTGCATCATACATGACAATGATGGCAAAAACGATCGCAACGGCAAAATCAGGAGATGCCCAACCCAGTGTTTGCCCTACACCAGCGGCTAAAGCCGTAACCAGAGCCGAATGGGCACTGGGCATACCTCCGGTTGTCACCAAAACACGCACATTCAGTTTGCGATGTTTGACGATCTCAACTACGAGCTTTAATGCTTGAGCAATTAAACAAGCTACCAGAGCAACCAGCAGCACCCGGTTGTCTAAAATGTTGCCTATGTCCTGCATGTTATTTTGGTTAGGTTAGTAAATATTAGCAGCAGTTGTTGGTTGAGGAAACATTTAGATTCAACCCAAAATCCCAAATTAATCTATCACGTTAGAAAAAGACCAGCGATTCAAAATAACCTAAAAGCTTATCAAGTAAGCTTTTGTAATTTTGAATCAGTGAATTTTTAATTTCGTTGGGCAGTAGTAGTACAGTATGGTGTAAATAAACCACCCATTCCCAATCAATGAAACGCTTGCGGTATAGGAATTACGAATTACGAATTACGAATTACGAATTACCCAAAGCGTTACTAGTTATTACGGCTGATAATAAAATGAGCGATCGCTTGGAGTGGTTTAGCTCTGTCTCCAAATGGTTCTAATTCCACACAAGCTTCTTTAACTAGCTCTTGGGCAATTGATCGCGATTCCTCAAGTCCCCACAGGCTGGGATAGGTAACTTTCTGAGCTTTTTGGTCTTTGCCAGCTGTTTTACCTAATTGCTCTTGGGTAGAAGTGATATCCAAAATATCATCGATGATTTGGAATGCTAGCCCAATATTTTGAGCATAACGGGTTAGTCGCTGCACATCTTCAGGTGATGCATTAGCAATCAGCCCGCCACAAACTACGCAAGCTTCCAACAGGGCGGCTGTTTTGTGTTTATGAATGAAATTTAGGGTTTCTAAGGAAATATCTGATTTACCTTCCGACTCTAAATCGACAACTTGACCGCCGACCAAACCACTTGCCCCTAAGGCTCGGCCAAGACGGGCAATAACCTGCAAGACCACCTCTCTCTTAACACTTTGGGGGGTTTGAATGGCAACAGACTCAAAAGCAAGAGCCAACAAGCCATCCCCAGCCAAAATCGCTACATCTTCCCCATAGACTTTATGATTCGTCAGCTTTCCACGACGGTAATCGTCATTATCCATCGCTGGTAGGTCGTCATGTATCAACGACATTGTGTGGAGCATCTCCACAGCACAAGCTGTTGGCATGGCCATGTCAATGGTTCCACCTATCATTTCACAGGTGGCAAGGCAAAGAATGGGACGTACACGCTTACCTCCAGCTAATAACGAGTAGCGCATCGCCTCATAAATCTTTTCTGGATAAATGACTGAGATAGACCGATCCAAAGCATTATCACAAAGCTTTTGTCGCTCTTTTAAATAAGCTGCTAAGTTAAATGTGGCTTCTTCTGGTGGTGTCTTTTGGACGTTATCAGTTGCTACCATTCTTTAATTCCTGACATTTTGCGATTTTTGCCTTATACGTCACAATTTTAAGGTGCTGGGGGACTGAAAAAAATGAAGAGTTAAGAGTTAGGAGTTAGGAATTAGGAGTTAGGAGTTAACAACTCTTAACTTTTAACTGATCGCTTTCAACTTTTAACTCATCACTCCTCACTCCTCACTCTCTTTCTTCTTTTGCCGCTCTAGAATAGCTAGCAAATGTATTTTCCAACAATATGGCAACAGTCATCGGGCCGACACCACCAGGAACTGGGGTGATAAATCCTGCGACATCAGCGGTGGATTCCAAATGGACATCGCCAATGAGACGACTTTTGCCATTAGCATCGGTGACGCGATTCATCCCCACATCTACCACAACAGCGCCCGGTTTCACCATATCAGCAGAGATCAATCCGGGACGACCTACTGCTGCAATTAGAATATCAGCATTTTGGGTGATGGTTTTGAGGTCATGCGATCGCGAGTGAGCGATCGTGACTGTGGCATCAGCTTCTAATAGCATCAGCGCCATCGGTTTACCCACCAAAATACTGCGCCCTACCACTACTGCCTGTTTTCCCTGCAAAGGAATCTCATATTCTTCTAAAAGCCGCATCACACCAGCCGGGGTGCAGCTACGTAACCCAGTTTCTCCCCGTACTAGTCGCCCCAAGTTAACTGGATGCAGTCCATCAGCATCTTTATCGGGATCGATTTGATGTAGCAGAGTTACAGCATCCAGGTGGTTAGGTAAGGGCAATTGCACAAGAATGCCATCCACTCTTTTATCGTGGTTGAGTGCAGCAATTACCTCTTCTAACTCTTGGAGAGTAGTTTCGGCAGGAAAATGCTTACCAAAAGAAGCGATCCCAACTTTAGCGCAGGCTTTTTCTTTATTGCGTACATAAGCGGCTGACGCTGGGTTATCACCAACCATCAACACTGCTAAACCAGGTGGTCGTCCAATTTTTGGTTGTAATTGTGTAATGGCAACAGAAAGTTCTTGCTGAATTTTTGCAGCTAATGCTTTCCCATCAAGGATTTTGGCAGTTTTGGTTTCCATGAAAATTCCCAGCTATGTTCGCTTTTTGTCCAAAGTCCAAAATGAAAATATTGATTCTTAACTCTTGACTTTCGACTATTATTGTGTTGCTGTTTGATGTCGTAGCGTTTCTCTCACAGTAAATTCATAATGTTTATTTTCTCAGATCAACGGCATCATCTGAAGAATAAAGAATTAGGAAGTGGGGAAGAGCAGGAGAAGAATAATGCCCAATGCCCAATGCCCAATGCCCGATACCCAAAATAAATCGGTGGCTTTTATGCGACAAATAAGAAATTTATCTCTTTCGTTCTTGTACGGGCACAGTATTGTTCCTTACCGTTTGGGGTTAATTTTTTTCCTGATCGCAGGACTTTGTAGTTGTGGTAACTTGACATCGCCTGGTTTGCGTGGTGCTGGCTTAAAAATTGGTACAAATGTCACTCCAATTGGAGAGATTAAACCAAAACAAGACAATCAGGCTATAGTTTACATCCAAGGTCAGGTAGAAAAGCAAGCTCCCCTGATCGAACAGTGGGCTTATAAAATTAAGGACTCAACGGGCAAAATTTGGGTTGTCACCAATCAAAAAAATCTGGGTGAAGGTTCAGAAGTTGTAATTAAGGGTAAAGTTCGCTACCGAAGTATTCCCTTAGCTGGCAAAGAATTGGGGGAAGTTTATTTAGAAGAAGAATAATTAAAAATTAAAAATAAAGATATGAACAATCAACAGGTGCACGTAGCGATCGCAATTCTCTACCATAAAAACAAGTTTCTCATGCAGTTGCGTGACAACATCCCCGGTATTCTCTACCCCGGTTACTGGGCGCTGTTTGGCGGTCACATCGAACCTGGTGAAACGCCAGATGTAGCGGTAAAACGAGAAATTTTAGAAGAAATCGGCTATGATCTACCACCCTTTGTTGAATTTGGCTGTTATCCCAATGAAAGAGTTGTCCGTCATGTCTTTCATGCACCACTCTTGGTGGAATTAAATCAACTGGTTCTGAATGAGGGCTGGGATATGGCGTTATTTACGCCAGAAGATATTCGCCAAGGTAACTATTATTCACAAAATGCTGGCGAAGTGCGACCTTTAGGGGCAATGCATCAAAAAATTATGTTGGATTTTATTGAGAAAAATCCAACATAATTTGGGGATTAGTCATTTGTCATTTGTCATTGGACATTAAGTCAAGAGTTAGAAATTCTTCCTCTGCCCCCCTGCTCCCCTGCTCCTCATCTCCCCACATCCCTAGAAGCCAAAATAAAGTTAAAACTCTTATGAGGTGATCGCTAATGCAATCAGCAAACAAACTGCCGCGATGGTTAACTATAGGAATGGCATTTCCCATTGCCATTCTCAACGGCTGGCTATTGCTCCAACTTATACAGTATTTTCAACCCTTAGTTAGCATTATTGCCGCCGCCATCCTACTAGCTTTTGTCTTGAACTATCCAATCCAGTTTCTCCAGGAACAAGGAGTGAAACCCAACTTAGCGATCGGGGGAGTGTTACTTTTGACTCTGGTGGTTTTAGTAGCTTTAGGCATCACCTTAGTTCCCCTGATTATTCAACAACTCGTTGAACTGGCTAATATTTTGCCCAGTTGGATTGATTCTGGTACTCAGCAGCTGCAAGCTTTTCAAGATTGGGCGTTAAGTCAACAGCAACTTCCGATTAATTTAAGTGGTTTATTCACCCAAGTTCTGGAACGATTATCTAACCAACTTCAGTCCTTTACTGGTAGAATTCTTGGTTTTGCTGTCGATACCATTGGTATTGTCCTCAATGTGCTGCTGGCGGTAGTGCTGACTATATACTTAATATTGAATGGTGAACGTCTTTGGGACGGAATTTTTCAGTGGTTTCCCCCTAATATTGGGCCAAGAGTACGGGAATTACTGCGAGAGGATTTCCACAATTACTTCATCGGTCAAGCAACATTGGGAGCTGTGTTAGGGGTGACAATTACTCTGGTGTTTTTGGCGCTGCAAGTTCCCCTAGCTTTACTTTTTGGTATTGGTATTGGCTTATTTTCACTTTTCCCCTTTGGTACGGGGGTAGGTATTGCCATAGTAAGTTTGTTGGTAGCGCTGCAAAATTTTTGGTTAGGGGTGGAAGTCTTAGGTGTAGCTGTTGCGATCGATCAAATTAATTCTAATATTATTGCACCTCGAATTCTCAGCAATTTGACTGGCTTAAATCCTGTGTGGGTGGTGATTTCTTTATTGCTGGGCGCAAAGTTAGGAGGAGTACTGGGTTTGTTAATTGCGATCCCTATTGCCAGCTTTATCAAAGATACAACAGATAGCTGGCAAGCTGGAGAGTTTAATAAGATAGAGGATATAGAGTCAGAACCTGTGACGGTAAAAAGTGAGAGAGCAGGAACTTATACTTAAAACTCTTAACTAAAAAATTGATGATATTGTCCAGCAATCAACTGCAAAATCCTAATTTAGGATGCCAACATCATCTCCAGAAATTAACGTAATTTAAACGAATACAAAGCTAAAAAGTGTAAATTGAGAATTAGGTCAAGATAGCGGAAGAACTGTCAGGAATGAAAAAAGAGATAAAAAAGCTGAGTATTAACATTAGATATGCTTTATTAAAGGATTAAAAGCTGCTGTTGTTATTGCTAGAACTTCGCTTGGCACGTTTTTGCTGGTACATCAACTCATCTGCCTGGAATATGAGTTTTTCCAATGAAACATCTTCATTGATAACGCACTCTTGAACTCCAATACTCATTGATAGATGATAACTTCTACTTGAATTTTGATTAAATAAATCAATGTTAGTTTGTAGGCGAACACTAATTGCATTCGTACGATCTGAACATTTCGGAATGAATACAACAAACTCATCACCCCCCCATCGGGCAACGATATCAGAATCTCTATAGGTTTGACTTAGTAATTCTGCGGCGTCTACTATTACCCGATCTCCAACTTCATGTCCAAAGGTATCATTGATTTGCTTCAATCCATCTATATCTATAAATAAGAGACAACAGGGCTTTTGTAGCCGATGGGCTAGTTTTAATTGCTGATCTGCAAATAGAAAAAAGCCTCGTCGATTATACACTCCAGTTAATTCATCTGTTAGAGATAAGCGCCTAACTTCTGCCTCAATTTTTTGATGCCCCTCTATTTCTTTTTCTAATGCAGCAGTTCGATTGTGGACTCTTTGTTCTAATTCATTATAAATCTGCACGTTTTCCATTGCGACAGCTGTTGTGTCTGCCAATGCCTGTAATAGCTTTACTTTTTCTTCTGTTGGCTGATGTAACGTTGCCCAATATGTTCCAATTGCACCAATGGGGTTACACGTTCGGATCGGCACCATTGCCAAGCTTTTGACAAAAGTTGGTTGGTAAGCTGCAAATGGAATCCGTTCATCTCCATAAATATCGCTAATCACAACGGGCTGACAGTTTCGCATTGTATGCCCACCAATGCAAATACTCATCGGGAAACGTTGTCCTTTCCATAAAGGAGCGATCGCATCTTCATCTGCGTAATAACATTGATCTCCATCTCGTAGTACAAAACTAGCCCCATCTGCCCCAGTCAACTCACGCGCAGACTTTCGTACAATCTCCATGATTTGTTCTAGCGTCCGTGCTAGTGACAATGCTTGAACAACCTCAATTAAATACTCTATCCCCTGAACATAAGACATTTCAGCTTTGACATCATTAGAATCAGAAATGATGACCGGTGAAGCAGAGCTTTGAAAATTCATGCGCTTCCACCAATAAAAAACGATCGAAAATTAGTTGAGACTGCGATCGAAATTGCAATGTCCTTATTCTCAAAAACAGGACAAACGCATCTTATTTGTATAATGCTTACTCAGCCAAGGTTTAAAACATTATTTATTTTTGGAAATAAAATTTGAAATCCTTGTTGGCTATGGATTACAGAATTTAAATGCGTTTACCCTGATTTTAAAAAATTTATTATTTTATTCTATGAGAGATATTACGGATCTCTTTAACTATCTATCTAAAGAAAGATTGCAAAATTATATTGATATGTTAATTTGAGATGATTTTTGCGAATAAAATAGAAAGCTTCTCAGGTACAGACAGACACTACGGTATATTGACTTGACTTGACACAGATATTCTGTGACATAGATGATTTCTGTGTCATCTGAAAACTAATGTGTCAGAAAACGCCCCAAATGCCGTTTTTGAGTTCATCGAACTCGCATTAAATTAATCCTCTAAAATCTTGATTTCATCAAGTTGATTAATCACCACATCCGCACCTCGGACATTATCTGACTTACCTATCCAAGTGATACCAATACAACCTGCGGCTTTAGCATTACGCGCCATTTGCATATCACCAACTGCATCACCCACCATCAAGGTAGCATTCGGTTCAACTCCCAAAGCTTGGCAAGCTTGCAAAAATAGCACTGGATCTGGTTTACTGGGCCCTTCATCTACGCCCATTTGCAACTGGATATAATTACTTAATTGGTGATTGGCTACAAAATTGCGTACTTCTTCAGTTGTCGCAGCCGAGAGAATGCCAAGTTTTAGACCACCCTCCCGCAGGTATTTCAAAATTTCTAGGCTACCTACAAACAGTGGTGAAGGAGTTTCTCCAATGTATTTTTCCGCTTCATCCAAAGCTTGACGGGCTATTTTTAAGCACTCAAACCATCCTCTTCCTGTTTCGGCAATATATGCCGCAGCCGCAACTTCTGTTTCGCGGCGGCTTGCTACTGATATTAAACCTGCGGGATCTAGAAAATTGCCATTGATGCCAAATGCCATTAATAGGGGTTCCCCAGTTCCAGGAATTTGAGCATCTATTAATCTTGCTGCCTTTTGTGCTAGCGATCGCAAATACGTTTCTGAATCTTCTAGAGTACCGTTTTTATCAAACAAAATTGCCTGGATATTACTAAAAGTGATATTTTTACATTTAATGGTTGCCATAATATTTAACTTCTACTACTTCCAATTCTTAACTTTCACCGATTCTCCACATAAAAAAAGAGGGAAAAACCCTCTTTATAAAAATGATTTAATACTCTTACTTCAAAACAAGTAAAACTATAAAAAATCTATTACTCTTCAATAGCTGCTGGAATTTCCTCTTCAATTTCCGTTGCTGCTGGAATCTCTGTTTCAATTCCCGCAACGACTGGAATATCTTCCTCAAGTTCTGTTGCTGGTGGAATATCTTCGTCAAGCTCTGTTGCTGGTGGAATATCTTCGTCTGCAAGAACTTCCGCAGGTGCAGCCGCAGCAGTAGCACCTTGCTGCTTGGCTAATAGCTGTTCGCGATACTTAGCAGCCATTTCTTCCGCCTTATCGTAGACCAAATCCCGGTTTTTAATCATGTCGCCGGGTTCTGGTTCTAGCTGCTTGGTAGATAGGGAAATGCGACCCCTTTCTGCATCCAAGTCAATGATCATAACTTTCACTTCATCATTGACATTGAACACGCTATGAGGTGTATCAATATGTTCGTGAGAAATCTCAGAAATATGCAGTAGACCACTGACGCCGCCAATGTCGATGAAAGCACCGTAGGGTTTGATACCACGAACAGTACCAATTACTACTTCGCCGACTTCTAGGCGGTTCATCTTGCGCTCAACCAGCGCCCGACGATGAGATAAAACGAGGCGATTACGTTCTTCGTCTACCTCTAGGAATTTCAATGGCAGATCCTCACCTACCAATTCTTCTTTAGGTTTGCGAGTACTAATGTGGGAACCTGGGATAAAGCCACGTAATCCCTCAATTCGTACCAATGCTCCACCGCGATTGGTTGCAAATACGCCAGAACGGACAGTAGCATCTTCTGCTTGCAACTGCCGCACGCGTTCCCAGGCCCGCATATATTCAATACGGCGAATGGAAAGGGTTAATTGACCATCTTCGTTTTCATCGGTAAGGATGAAAAATTCGCGCGTTTCGTTTGACTGTAATACTTCTTCCGGGCTATCCACCCGGTTAATAGACATTTCTTGTATAGGTATATATGCTGCGGTTTTAGCACCAATGTCAATCAGAGCGCCGCGCGGCTCTATACTGAAAACTGTTCCTGGCACAACATCGCCAGGGCTAAAATGATAATCGTATTTGTCAAGTAGAGCAGCGAAATCTTCGTGAGTGAATCCAATTTCTGTAGCGGTTAAATTCTGATTGACCATGCTGATTTGTTCCTGGTTCTAGTCTCCGTAAAGGTGGTGTGACAAGCGCGATGCTTTATGTAGGCAGTACTATGGCAGCTTACACAAAACATCCTTTTTTATCCTAGCGCACAAAAGCTAGCATTAACACATATCTACTCCCAAGATTGGAAATTATATCACAACATTTGGTCATTGGTCATTGGTCATTGGTCATTGGTCATTGGTCATTGGTCATTGGTCATTGGTC
>NZ_JAVRCD010000009.1:0-23252 GCF_034530895.1 Nostoc sp. DedQUE08 | reverse complement strand
ATTAGTGAGAAACAACATAAAGGACAAATGACAAAGGACAAACACAATAATATCCGTTGCCACCATACTTAGTAGCAACGGATATTAAGATTAAATCCGCTTAAAAATCTGTGAATAGGATCTACTTATCTTTTGGTTTCTCAAAGCGAGGGGGTTCGCGAAATGCGATCGCAAAGAAGAGAGTACCTATACACAGAGTAAAAATCAAGATGTACGCAACGCTTTCCATATTACGATTTCCTCTTTATCCAGCCAGTAATTAAAGTTCTGAGTGCTGAGTGCTGTTAGCGGAAGCGGGGCGTTTAGCCCGTGCTGAGTCAGAGCCTTAACTCGGAACTCAGCACTTCTTTACTCAACACTGAAATTAAAGGGCTTCTTTCCGGCGGGTTGACTTATCGCCCACTTTCTGGAATAGACCCCACTCAACTTGCTCTTCAAGATCGGCGTCAACACCAGCAAATACGTCTCGGTAGATTGTCCGAGCGCCATGCCAGAGATGACCAAAGAAGAACAAGAGAGCAAATACGGCGTGTCCAAAGGTAAACCAACCTCTAGGACTGGTGCGGAATACACCATCAGAGTTCAAGGTTTCCCGGTCAAATTCAAAGATTTCACCGCCTTGAGCCTTACGGGCGTACTTCTTCACATCAGCTGGCTCTGTAAAGGTCTGACCATTCAGATCGCCACCGTAGAAACTAACGGTAACACCAGATTGCTCGAAGCTATACTTAGATTCTGCCCGACGGAAGGGAATGTCAGCGCGGACAATTCCATCTGCATCAGTCAAAATCACTGGGAAGGTTTCAAAGAAGTTGGGGAGACGACGCACGGTCAATTCCCGCCCTTCAGAATCTTTGAATACGGCGTGACCTTGCCAAGACTGAGCAATGCCATCACCCTTCACCATTGGCCCTGTACGGAATAGACCGCCTTTAGCGGGGCTATTACCGACGTAATCGTAGAAAGCCAATTTTTCAGGAATCTGCGACCAAGCCTGATCGAGGGTTGCACCTTCAGCAACGTTAGTTTGGACGCGGCGCTGAATTTCTTGACGGAAGTAGCCTTGATCCCATTGATAACGGGTAGGGCCAAACAATTCGATGGGCGTGGCGGCATTACCGTACCACATAGTACCAGCAACAACGAAAGCAGCAAAGAAAACTGCTGCAATACTGCTAGAAAGTACTGTTTCGATGTTCCCCATCCGTAGGGCTTTGTAGAGCCGTTCGGGGGGTCTAACTGTCAGGTGGAATAAGCCTGCAATAATACCAACAACACCAGCAGCAATGTGGTGAGCCGCAATACCACCAGGGTTATAGGGGTTAAAACCATCTGGGCCCCATTCTGGTGCTACTGCCTGGGCCGCACCAGTTACACCATAAGCGTCAGAAACCCATATCCCCGGCCCAAATAGTCCGGTGACGTGAAAAGCACCAAATCCAAAACAAAGTAGACCAGATAAGAACAGGTGAATGCCAAACATCTTTGGCAAGTCTAAGGCGGGTTCACCAGTGCGGGGATCTCTAAAGAGTTCCAAATCCCAGTAAACCCAGTGCCATACGGCGGCTAGGAACAGCAGACCGGAAAGAACAATGTGAGCGGCAGCAACGCCTTCAAATGACCAGAAGCCAGGATCGGTTGATGGCCCACCAGTAACGTTCCAACCACCCCAAGATTGAGTAACACCCAAACGTGACATGAAGGGCAGGACGAACATTCCTTGACGCCACATTGGGTTGAGAACTGGATCGCTAGGATCAAAAACAGCTAGTTCGTAGAGTGCCATCGAACCAGCCCAGCCTGCTACTAAGGCTGTGTGCATTAGGTGTACAGAAATCAGTCGCCCTGGATCATTCAGAACGACTGTATGTACTCGGTACCAGGGTAGTCCCATCGACTACGCTCCTCCTCGATGAGTTAGTTTACAAAGCAATTTTCTTACTGAGGTTATGAGAGACGAAAATCGCCACTCATAAAACTCTCTCTTGTTTTTTGTTATTGCCAGAGCCAGAGTATCACCACAGCGTAGTCTTAAGAAGTCAGACAGCGTGGGTGCTTTGGCAATGCTTACTCGCTTCGGGAGGTTTACCTATGATAGGGTAGCCATCGCCAAGCAAAAATGAGAATGTTTTAAAAAGTGTAACTATTGATGGAATTGTTTGCAAGCGTGTAAATTGATGCGATCGCGTAGCATCTCTAAGTTTTTTCGCTACCAATACCCGTCTAGGATGAAATTTGCTTATCTTTTCTTTACGTAGGGATTGGGGACTGGGGACTGGGAAAATATTCCAAAATTTGCTGTAGGTAATAAACCGGAACATCATTTTTGAGCTAGCTGATTACCCAATCCCCAATCCCTAATCCCCAATCCCTAATCCCCAATCCCCAATCCCCAGTCCCCCATATTTACTGAACCACCAAGTGGATATTTTGCAGTTGACACTTTGCCTCAGCTGTACCCAGGCGTTCGATTACCTGTTCGGCGCTCATCAGACGCTTGAGTACTACTTGGCCGATGGTCTGACTACCAATTACTGGTGTTGTTGGCTTCACTTCTACGGTTAAAACGGCTTCTTCAACTCGATAAAGCCAGAGCAATTCATTTTCTTCGACTAAACAAATATTCATTCGCTGAATATCTGGTTGGCGTCGCCATGCAGTTATTTGCCAGAGTCCATCAGATGCCCAAACTCTTGCAACTGCCCATCCCTCAGATAGAAAGAAATACTTCACGGTCTTAGTCTCACTATTAGACTTTCAATCTGCTGTTAACAATATCGCGATCGCTTTAGTCGCTGATGTTCAAACACACTTCTTTTTGAGAATCTAGCCGATCTTGACGAAAAAACCCTTTATCGGTGTCTATTCCCAAGCAGCAACAGGTGAAATCTCAACTTACACTACTTGGGCTAAGTGTCAAAGCTTAACAAGACCTATTTTTCTAGTAACTATGAATTTACGACAAATTTAACCAATGTTAAAAATTTTAATTACATAAAAACTTTTCAATAGTTAACAAATCTTAAATTTAAAATTATGTATTTCATCAATGATTTTTTGTAACCAAATAGTGCATAGGCGTAGCCCGTTGTAGGCATCACAGCAATAAACTTGATTATGAAGTTGAGTATCCGCCACAAATTTTTGATTTAGATAGCTCCGGAGCGTTCCATTGCAACAAGAACCACTATAAATTGTGAAGATTCAGCATAATAGTCACAAATGTAGTAAAATTGCTGACCGCTGATATCAAATATATTAACGCCATGACCTGGTTTTCCTTGTCCGTGAAACGGTGGGGTCGGATTACACAATTCCTATCTTTGTTCTGTCTATGTTTATTTTTAGTTGTTAGTTGCGCTCCTCGTCCGCAATCAACTACGCCGCCATCTGGTGCTGTAAATACCCCTACAGGTGATGGTCGTATTACTATCGGTACAACAGCCAAGCCAAGAACCCTCGATCCTGCTGATGCTTATGAGTTAGCAGCTTTAGGTTTGGTGTTTAATATGAGCGATCGTCTCTACACATACGAACCAGGAAGCATCGAAATTAAACCTCAACTAGCTACAGCATTACCCAAAGTCAGTCAAGACGGCTTAATTTATACCATCCCCTTACGTCAGGGAGTAGTTTTTCACGATGGGACTCCCTTCAACGCTCAAGCAATGGCCTTTACCATTCAGCGCTTTATTGAAAATAAAGGAAAACCCTCATTTTTACTAGCTGATATAGTAGATTCGGTAAAACCTACAAGCGAGTATGAGTTAACCATCAAGCTGAAAAAGCCCTTTGCAGCTTTTCCTTCACTGTTGGCGTTTCCTGGAGTTTGTGCAGTTTCGCCAAAAGCTTACGAAGTCGGCGCTGGTAAATTCAAGCCGAATATTTTTGTGGGAACTGGCCCTTACAAATTAGGACAGTATGGTACTGATTCCATCCGATTTGATGCGTTTGATAAATATTGGGGAGAAAAACCAGTTAACAAGGGTGTTAATCTCCAAATTCAAACTAGTCCGGTTAATTTGTTTAATGCTTTCCGTACAGGTGCAATCGATGTAGCTTATCTGTCACTGCAACCAGATCAAAATCGCAGCTTGGAAGAAGGTGGTAAAAAAGGGGATTGGCAAGCGATCGCAGCTGAAGGTAGTGTAGTAAGTTATCTGGTATTAAACCGGAATCAAAAGCCTTTAGATAAATTAGAGGTAAGACAAGCGATCGCCTCCTTAATTGACCGTCCACTTTTAAACGAGCGAGTATTATTTGGTCAAGCAGATCCGCTTTATAGCATGATTCCCACGACATTTAAAGTTTCTGTGCCATTATTCAAAGATAAATATGGCGATGCTAACTTCGATCGAGCTAAAAAATTATTAACTACTGCTGGCTTCTCCAAAGAAAATCCTGCAAGAGTGCAAGTTTGGTATCCTTCTAGTTCACCTACTCGGAGTTTGGCAGCACAGACACTCAAATCTCTTGTGGATGTCAAAATGGATGGAATACTGCAATTTGAAGTTACCCAAGCGGAAGGGCCTGCCTTCTTTAAAGACATTGCCAAGGGTTTGTATCCAGCAGCTTTACTTGATTGGTATCCAGACTTTTTAGATCCAGATAATTACGTCCAGCCATTTTTGTCTTGTGACAAAGGTTCAACTGCTAAAGGATGCGAAGATGGAGGCAGTCAAACTCAGGGTTCGTTCTACTATAACGAAGCCATAAATAAATTGATTGATGGGCAACGCAAAGAACAAAACCCCGAAGCGCGTCAGAAAATTTTTAACGAAATTCAAACGCAAGTAACTACTGATGTACCTTACGTTCCCTTATGGCAAAACAAAGACTATGTATTTGCCCGAAATGGTGTTAATGGCGTAAAACTTAACCCTACCCAAATTCTGATTTACCAGACACTTAAAAAATAAATTGAGAGTTAGGAGTTAGGAGTTAGGAGTTAGAAGTTAGGAATTTAACTTGTTGCAAAAGTCAAAAAATCATGAATGTGATTCTGAGCAAAATAAAGATGTTCAACTTCACTAAATATAGTAATTAAAAAATTTTTGCAAGCTAGCTGTCTATCTTAATTCCTAATTGCTAACTGCAAATTATCAACTCCTAACTGCTCACTCTCAACTCCTAACTGCAAATTATCAACTCCTAACTTTTAACTCCTAACTCCTAACTAAATATGTCTCGTTCTAAAGCTTTACAATATTACATTGTTTCTCGGTTGCTTCTTGCGCCACTCCAGCTATTAACGATCATCACGATTGTATTTCTCTTATTAAGAGCAACACCAGGAGATCCAGCAGATGCAATTCTCGGTGGACGTGCGCCAGAAGCAGCTAAAGAAGAATTGCGAAAACAACTCGGTTTAAATCTTCCCCTATGGTTACAGTACCTCAATTATTTGGGAAATTTGTTGCGCTTTGATTTGGGAAGTTCTTTGTTAAGTCGGGGAGAGAATGTTTGGGACATCATTGGCCAATATTTCCCAGCGACGGTGGAGTTAGCAGTATGTAGTATGGCGGTTGCACTCATCGTCGGAATTGCGGTTGGAACTCTTTCGGCTTCTCGTCCTGGGACATATTTTGATGTCGGCGGGCGCTTATTTGGGATTATCACCTACGCACTCCCCATGTTTTGGGCGGGAATGCTTTTGCAGTTGATTTTCTCAGTCCAACTCGGTTGGTTTCCCAATTCAAACCGCTTTCCGCCCAATCTTCCCGCTCCCATTACTGTGACTGGATTGTATACAGTTGATAGCTTACTCGGTGGAAATTTTACCCAGTTTTTCGCATCTTTGCACCATCTGGCTCTACCAAGTCTCACTTTGGGAATTTTGCTCAGTGGGATTTTTGAGCGAATTGTGCGAGTGAATTTAAAGCAAACTTTGCAAGCCGATTATGTAGAAGCTGCTAGAGCCAGAGGTATTGGTGAAAATAAGATTTTAGCCTCCCACGCTTTAAAGAATGCCCTAATTCCAGTAATTACAGTCTTGGGATTAACTTTTGCATCTCTATTGGGTGGAGCGATTTTGACAGAGGTAACATTTTCTTGGCCTGGGTTAGCTAATCGACTTTATCAAGCGATCGCCGATCGCGATTATCCCACAGTCCAGGGAGTGCTGGTCTTTTTTGGTGCGATCGTTGTCAGCGCCAGCATTTTGATTGATATTTTAAATGCTTATGTAGATCCACGAATTCGGTATTAAATTTCTTGAGAAATACCACTGGCTAAAATCCCCAGAATTTTATTTACATCTTTGAGATAATATTCGCTTAAATCAATGGTCAATGTTTGTTGTTGTAATTTGAGGAATTGCCAAATACTGCCAGTTGTGACTGCTCCGTAAATTGTTTGAATCTCAGTTGCAGCTTGCTGATTAAAAATTTGGGCTGCTACCATTTCTGCTGCACACTGACCAAAACCCGCATTAATATTTTCTTTTTTGGCTTCTACAACTGTAATTACTGGTGCTGTCAAAATGAGAATTTCTGGAGATTTAGTAATAATAAAATCGCAAGTGCCGTTTAATCCTTTGCTATTATCGACAGTGAAATCTACTCCAGAAAATAAACTAACTTTTTCGTGTAGTTGTCGGCGTAAATCAACTAAGATGGGAGCAATAATTAACTCAGAACGAGCTTTTTCACTATTACTGCCTAAAGCGATATCGAGGTTATAGTTGAGTGTTTCTACAAGTAAATTACTCGCTGTTAATTCAGGAACGGCAGCGAAAATATCGCGTTTTTCTAACGTGGTTAAACTAAACTCTTGTTTTGCTTTAGCTAAACTAAACTCGCTGTAAGCCATAAAACTATTACTCGCTTTCCCTTTCAAACAGAAGACTGAAATTACTGTCCAACATCCAAGTTAAAGTAGAAACTCCCGTCAACAATTCTGTTGCTACCAATATACTTGATAATGGGTATGCTGACTTGGTGCTGTCCTGGTTCAAGCTTCCAAGTTTTTTGGAAGTTACCACTATTATGACAAGCAGCATAAATCGGGAAGTTACTAGGAGTGAAAAGTCCATTTTTATAACTCTCAACTCCATGTTTAAATAAATATCCTCTGACTTCTACTTTATTGAGTAGAGTTTGAGATGGTATGCAATAATAGACGTCTGATAATCTTAGAGTATCTCCAGATTTGAGAAAGAGGCGATCGCGATTTGTCACTTGCTGAAGTTTGTTACTATTAACCTGCACTGTAAGATTAGCGACACACACTTTATCAGCAAGAACTTTGTCACATATTGCAGAGGTGGCGGTGACAAAAGGCTTTGCTTCTGAAGCAGATTTTTTATCCCGCTCAATTAATGCAGGCGCTACTGTAGCTAGTATGGCACTGGTAGCAGCGATGAGAGCAAGTACAAGCTGTTGTCTAAAAGTTACCATTTTTCAAACTCCTCAACTTTTTTTGGTATAACACCATCATCACTTGAGACATAAGCTCTATGGGTAGGCGCTAGTAGGGAGTTTGAGTGATTAAATTGTTGTAAGGGAAAGTAGGCAAATGTAGGTTTGTAGGGTAAAGTATTACACTACTGACTGATTTTAACTTTGCTCTGCCAATTCCCTTACACCTAATGGATTCACAAAAAGCATTAACATTCATTAATAAGCTACTTGCAAACGATAAGCAAGTCTTAAATGACTTAGAACAAAAGCTCTTTTTAGGGATGTGGGAAGGGAAGGAGTATGCAGAGATTGTTAATGATGGCTTTTATAGTACACAATATGTGAGAGATGTGGGTGCAAAGTTATGCACAAAAATTACAGAACTTTTAGGAATACAAGTTAAAAAAAGAATTTTTAAAAATTCAATAATAGCAGGATATCAAAAGTTTTCAGAACAAGCTTCACTTTCCCAAGAACCAATTGTAGAACTAACTAATCCACCACTAAGAGATGAATCACACTCAGCTAATCTATTGCCGCAAAATTATAATCCTTTTATTCCCCAACACGGCAGAATAGAAGACCCACAACAGTTTTTTAGCAGGGAACGTGAAATATCGCGGGTATTTGAAGTACTTAACAGTAATAGTAGTGTCGCGCTCATAGGAGAAGAAGGAATCGGCAAGTCATCTTTGTTATGGGTGATTTGCCAACAGGCAGAAAATTATTTGCAGTTACCACGCGAGCCAGTTTTTTTAAATTTAAATAATGGAGTTCATGATGAAGATGAATTCTACATTGCTTTGTGCGATAAAATTGGTATTCCTGAAAGCAAAGGCTATAGACTAACTCGCAATTTGCAAAAGAAAAAAGTGCTATTAGCTATAGATAATTTAGGAAAATTAATCGAAAACGGCTTTACTCGCCAAGTTAGGGATCAATTGCGCGGTTTAGCTGAAGGGCGTGATGCTTCTTTGCGGTTGATTTTAGCTGCTAGCGAACCTCTGAACAAGCTATTTAACGACAGTCAGGATAATGGCAAAACATCTCCATTGGCAGGTATTTGCCAAGAAGAACATATTCATCCTTGGGATGAAGCTACTATGTGTGCTTTTATTACCAACCGTCTAGCTAGAACTTCAGTAAAACTCACTGAAGACAAAATCATCCAACTCATCCAAGAAAGTGGCGGACATCCTCGCAAACTGATGCAACTGTGCTATAAAACTTATTCGCAGTATGTGGAGAGTGTGCAATGAGTGATAGCACTTTAATTTCTCCCTCAACCCCTTTCTTACAAGGGAAGCAAGATTACTTCTACTCTCGCTTACTTTATAGGATGGTAGCAAGGAAGGTTAGGTTCTTCACGGCTAATGATGGAGGCTGAATTGACCCCTGTACCCCGCCTAGACTTAGCACCCAAGTTAAAGCGTCCTCTCTCTCTATGGAACCCGCTGGACTATCTGCGCCTTTTGTACTGGGTGTTTTTCTTTCCCCAGGCTTTGCGGTGGTATGTAAATGAATTCGGGGGTGGGTATATTCCTGAAGGAAAAGTAAATTGGCGAAAGGGATGGGAGTTATTGCGTCAAAATGCTATTCAAAGTCAGTTACTTTTCCAAGGATTAGTTTTAACAGTAATTACACCCGTAGCTATAGGGTTAATTTTTCAGACTCTAAATGTTCCCGTTTACTGGTTCGGCGTGGCGTTCGGCGTGGCGTTCGGCATTGCGTTTAGCGTGGCGTTCAGCGTGGCGGTAGGCGTGGCGTTCAGCGTGGCGGTAGGCGTGGCGTTCGGCGTGGTGGTAGGCGTAGCGGGAGGCGTGGTGGTAGGCGTGGTGGTAGGCGTGGCGGTAGGCGTGGCATTCAGCATGGTGGGAGGTGTGGTGGAAGGCGTGGCGGGAGGCGTGACGGTAGGCGTGGCGGTAGGCGTGGTGGGAGGCGTGGCGGTACTGCGTCCAGAAACCTGGCTTATTGGCTCATCTTTAAACTTGCGAACTATTCAAAACAGTAGTTGGCTACTTCCTCGTATCACTCCGCTTCCCCTTCCTAATCTTGTTTGGCGCTTGCAAAATTGGTTGCAAAATGATTTGGAAACTGGTTTACATAATATTAATGAACTGCTGGCATATACCCTACAATTCATTCCTGTTGTCCAAGCAGTCAATAGAGTACTTGCCAAAATCCCCTTAGAGCAACTTATTTGGACTGTCTCTCGATTGGCGGCAAATCCTTTTGATTGGAATATAGTACGTTTTGCTTCAGCTTCTCTAGATGAAACCCTAAAGTCAAGGTTTATCAAAGATTTATTCTCCTACTCCTGGTTCTTTTTCTGCCCTCGTTCTTGGCGAGAAGGTTTACAGGCTCGTTTTAACACAGACACTCGCTTAGATACTCCTGCCCGTGCTGCTGCCGCTGGTTTCTGGCATCTACATGAAAAAAAACCAGCCAGAGCAATAGAGGCTTTTGCAGTAGTGCGTTCTCTTCTCTATGGCGAAGAAATGTTTACCCTTGCCCAAACTCTAGCCGTGTTTCACGAAGCTCAAAAACCAGCTTCTATTGCTGCTATCCAAGTTCCTCCTTTTCCACAGGAACCGCTTTTACGTCCAGATACCTGGGAAGTTCTAGCTCATCTGCGTCGAGTTGTTGAAGATGTCCAGTTTGTTAACCGCAGCGTCTCACGTTCAGCTAGGTCTTTAGCTCTGAATCGAGCATTAGGCGAACTGACAAAAATCCTAAATCAAGCCAACACCTTGCCGCAAGCAGAGCAAGGGTTAATAATAGATATCGCTCAAACTTGGCAAGAAAGCCTTTTAGAAATCGCTGGTGAAGTGGGAGAAATTTCCATCACCAAACCTGTGGTTAATCCTTATGTTGTAGGCGATCCCGTTCAAGGTCATCTCTTTGTTGGGCGAGAAGATATCATCAGACAGTTAGAAGAACTCTGGGTAATGAGTAATCAACTCCAGTCTATAGTTCTCTACGGTCACAGGCGTATGGGCAAAACTTCTATTTTGGTTAACGCTGCTCAATGTCTAGGCTCAGAAATACAGCTAGCTTATGTCAACTTGCTACGTTTGGGAGATAGCCCCCAAGGTGTGGGTGAGGTGCTAATGGCAATTTGTGATGAAATTTCTCAAACTGTAAAACTTCCACCCCCAACTGACGCTGATTTACTAAATCTTCCCTACCGGACTTTTGAACGCTATTTAAAACAGGTTGAAGCATACCTAGACGGTGGGTTAATCATTGCCTTAGACGAGTTTGAGAAAATTGAAGATTTAATTGAAACGAAAAAAATCCCTATCGACTTTATGGGTTTTTTGCGCGGTTTAGTGCAAATGAGTTCTAAAATCGCCTTTGCATTTGCTGGTTTGCACACTTTAGAGGAGATGACAGCAGATTATTTTCATCCGTTCTTTGGAAGCCTAATTAATATCCCTGTCAGCTTTCAAGAACGTGCAGGTACTCGCCAAATTCTCGCTAACCCAGGTAATGAAGACTTCCCCCTCGACTACATCCCGGAAGCTTTAGATGAAATTTATGCTTTGACACAGGGTCAACCATATTTAGTGCAACTGCTGGGTTTTCAGCTAGTGCGCGGCTACAATGACTTTGTTTTTGAGCAAGGGCGATCGCGTGACCTAGTTTTCACAATAGAAGACGTGGAAGCAGTTATAAATAACCCTGAGTTTTTCCAACGGGGACGCTACTACTTTGATGGGGTTTGGGGTCAGGCGGCGCGGGGTGCTGAGGGTCAACAAGCAATTGTACAAGTGCTTGCACCTCACCCAGAAGGGCTAAGTCTGGATGCCTTAGCTCAATCTACAGGTATGAACGACACCAATTTACAGGAAGCGCTGAATACTCTGAAGCGTCATGATGTCGTTGAGGAAACTCAGGGAAGCTGGCGGATTATGGTAGAACTTTTTCGCCGTTGGGTTTTACAGCAGTAGAGTACAAGCGATGCCTACGGCTGGCTACGCCTACGCATTTGTTATTTCGGAGTTCGCAAAAGCTATTTCGGAGTTCGCAAAAGCTATTTCGGAGTTCGCAAAAGCTATTTCGGAGTTCGCAAAAGCTATTTCGGAGTTTGCAAAAGCTATTTCGGAGTTCGCAAAAGCTATTTCGGAGTTCGCATTTGTTACTTTGGGGTTCGCATTTGTTATTTCGACGACCCCATTTGCTATTATTGATGGCTTATCTTCTTAAACTGCGCGGGTCGAGTGCATCTCTCAGCCCATCACCGAGTAAGTTGAATGCCAACACTGTGAGGATAATCAGCACAGCCGGCGGCCAAATTAGCCAAGGTTGCAACACCAAAATTGAAGCATTGCTAGCCAGAGATAACATATTGCCCCAAGAGGGGTCTGGTTGTTGAATACCCAAGCCGATGAGACTCAATATCGCCTCTGAGCCAATAAAGCCGGGAATTGCAAGAGTCGCAGAGATAATTACATAACTAGCCGTTTGCGGTAAAACATGACGGATAATGATATAAATTGGGTTCGCGCCCATTGCCCGCGCGGCTTGAACAAATTCTCGCTCTTTAATTGATAGTACCTGTCCCCGAATCACCCGTGCTAAACCAGCCCAGCTAATCACCGAAGTAATCACCACAATCAGCAAAAAGCGCTGGGTACTACTTAAACCTGCTGGTAAGACTGCGCCCAATGTCACCAAAAGATAAATACTAGGGAAAGTCATTAGCACTTCTGCCAAGCGCATAATGATGCTATCAGTCACACCGCCGAAATAGCCAGAAATTCCCCCGATCAGCAAACCAAGGGGATAGGTAATGATAATGCCAAAAATCCCGATAAACATACTGATGCGACCGCCATGTAGCAAGCGACTAAATTGGTCGCGGCCTTGGTCATCAGTGCCGAAGATGTTGACTTTTGCACCAGTTGTTGTGCCAAATAAATGCCAATTTAAGGGGATACCGCCAAAAATTGTGACTTCATCCCACTTCGGCGGTAATGGCAAACTCATCTGCAACAATCGGTATTCTGACCCGGAGACAAATAGACGCAGAGGCGAAGGCTTTTTCGAGTCTACAATGAGTTCGCGATCGCCTGTATCTAAATTCGTATCTCCCTGAGTTGTCGGATAAACATAAGGCCAGGTAAACTGCCCTGACTGAGAAACCCAGTGTATCTTCGTTGGTGGCAGCAGCGAACCATTAGGCTGTGAAGCATAGGGGTCATAAGGAGCTACGAAATCAGCTGCAATTACTCCTATATAGAAAATTAACAGTAAAATTGCCCCAAATCGTGCTAAAGGATTTTTCTTAAGTCGTCGCCACCAATCCATAGTAGTTAGGAGTTATAAGTTAGGAGTTATGAGTTATTAAATTTTTATCTTAATTCATAACTCATGATTAATAATTTTCAACTCCCAACTTTTGTACAGACAAGGGTTAATCGCGTCTCTACTCCTAACTCCTAACTCTTAACTGCTAACTTCTCCAAATACCGCTGCTGTTCTTCTTGTTGTTTTTCATGTTCCACAACAAACACGTTTGAGTAAAGATTTGCGAGAATTTGTTTTCCCTGTTGTGTCAATGATAGATAATGCAGTCCTTCTTGGATATAAGGATATACGCCATTCCAGTAAAACTTAGCGTAGTTGTTACGCAAATCGGCAGGGGTTTTATAGCCCAAAACTTTATTTACACCAGTTTCTTCAAACTCGTAAAATAAAGAAGTAATTTTCTTCAGGTAACGCGGGTCACTTAGTTGACCAATTAAATCAGCAGCCCGGACTAATCCTGCAAAACACCTTGTATCTTGATGATCTTCTGCCGCAGGTACGGGAAATCGAGTCAATTCAATATTGCTCTTAATTGCCTCAGCATCGATTAATTTGTGACCTCCAAAACGCTCATCGATGAAAAGCTTGGCTCTATCAACATGATAAGGTGTCAGACTGGCATCAGAAGCACCAGCAGCTACAGAAATCATTCTGCCATTTTTACCTGTGGCATATAAGTTTGCTGTTTCTCGGTCTTGCCGACAAACCCCTTTAACGTAGCCAATATCGTGACACACTAAAGAAATAATACAATGCAACCAGTCTTCACTGGAAACACCGCCTTCCCTGATATGTTTGCCACGTAAAATTTCTTGCCCCACTAAGGCAACTAGGACTGTGTGTTCAACATTATGGTAAAGGGCATCGCTATTAGCAATGTTTTCCAAAGCCATGTTACCCGCCCAAGCGATAATATCCTGATAATCATTTTTAAAGCAGCCATAAGTGCGGCGATAGCCGTCTCGAATTTCATTTACAAAGGCATCAATTAAAATTTCAGTGGCATTGAACATATCTGCTTACTCTGGTAAATACCAATTTTTTATTGATTTGATTGATTTCAAAATTCCATAATCAAGGCCACCCTTGCTGGAATTTCAGGCAATGGAGTTTGCTCCTTTGTAACTCACGTGTAGCTGTAGACGCTAGCTTTATCTGTGCCTGAATACACGGCTTCCTGGCAACACAAAGGCTTTAGAGAAATAATTGATTACGTATAAAAAATAATTTCCTGGTCTACCAAGGTACATAAATACTTTCGACTCTAATTAGATAAATCTAGATTGGCTATATTAGTTTTTCATATTTAGGCATTGGTTGACAGTGATCTCAATACAGATGGTGTGTGACATAGAGTAGCTTTATGAGATGAGAGAATTTTTTGTATCATAATCTACATAAAATTTATTACCATGCTTTGATAGTAAATTTGCTTACTTTAAAAGTTGTATTATATACTGTTGCAGATAAAAGACATTCACTATGAAATGCGTCATAGTTGATATCGAAGTAAATAAACTTCAAGTTTTCTTAAGAAAATACCAAGATTTGGTATGCATAAACAGCAAGTAGAGGTGAAATGTGAGCGATGAAAGTCTTTCAGAAGTTGAGGTGGAAGAAGCTATAACCTCTGAAGATAGGAATTTTTTAAGCAAATCAGATCAAAAGCAGACCAGGGCATGGTTGAAGCCATTATTCTTGGGTACTGGTTTAGGAATTGCGATCGCCTTACTTGCAATGAGTGTATTAAATCGTTTTCCATCCCGTCAACAAAGCGCGGTAGCGGATAAAAAAGTTAATCCAGCGATGACAGTTACTATCGCCACAGTAGAAACCGCCCGTGTTGTCCGTACACTCAAAACTACTGGGACTGTAGCCGCGAGTGATTTAATTCCCGTGCTACCGCAAACAAACGGTTTACAAATTAAAAGCATCCCCGCAAATGTCAAAGAAGGAGCTTTTGTCAAACAAGGGCAAGTGTTGGCAGTGTTAGATGGTTCCATACTGCAAAGCCAAATTAGCCAAGCAAAAGCAGATGTGGAATCGAAACAAGCAGATGTAGCATCCAAACAAGCTGATTTGGCATCCAAGCAGGCAGATTTGCTATCAAATAAAGCAATAGTCCAGCAAAAACAAGCCGATTTAGCTCAAGCTAAGGCGAGGTTGGAGGAAGCAGCCAAAAATTATCAGCGCTATCAACAACTTGCTGACTCTGGGACGATTAGCAAACAAGAACTTGATACTCGTTCTTACGCTGTGAAAACTGCCATAGAAGTTGTGAACCTGTCCCAAGAAAATATACGTAGTGCCCAGGCTAATATCGGCAGTGCCCAAGCTAATATTAATAACGCCCAAGCGATCGTCAACAAAGCCAAAGCCGATGTTAAAAGCAGTGCTGCTAAAGTGCAACAACTGCAAACTCAATTGGGACAAACTGTGGTACGTGCGCCGGTTTCAGGAGTAATTGCCGAGAAACTAGCTAGAGTCGGTGATGTCACTGGCGTACCGCCGCAAACCCAGGTGGGGACGGTGATTGGTGGCACACAAAAGCTATTTTCGATTATCCGAGATGAAAAGTTAGAACTTCAGGCGAAGGTGCCCGAAACTCAACTAACTCAGGTGAAAATTGGCGCATCGGTGCAAATTACTTCTGATGTCGATCGCCGGGTGCGATCGCAAGGACGAGTCAGAGACATACAACCACAGCTGAACGATCAAAGACGAGAGGCGACAGTAAAAATTGACTTGCCACCAACGACTTTACTCAAACCAGGAATGTTTGCTAGTGCTGCAATTACTACTGACTCAGGAATGAAAATGGTAGTGCCACAAAAAGCAGTGCAGTCCCAAGCTGACGCAAGTGTAATTGTATTCATCTTATCGAGTGAAAATACAGTCAGCAGCCAGAAAGTCGAATTAGGAGATCCTGGAAATAACGACACCGTAGAAATCAAGAGTGGGTTACAGTTAGGCGATCGCGTTGTCGTTGATGGTGCAGGCTATCTCAAAGATGGCGATCGGGTTCGAGTTGCAAATTGAAGAAAATAGGGAAAAATAACCAATGACCAATACTTTTCTGCGAGACGCTACGCGTAGCTTGCTTCCCCGGAGGGGTACGACTACGCTCAGTACAAGTGACAAATGACAAATAACCAATGACAAATGACCAATGACAAATCTAAAATCTAAAATTTTCCAATGTCTTTTAATATCTCAGCCTGGTCGATAAAAAAACCTGTTCCCACGATCGTTTTATTTTTAATTTTGACGGTTGTCGGTTGGTTCTCATTCATATCCTTGGGGATTGATACTAACCCAAATATTGATGTACCAACAGTTTCGATCAAAGTCAGCCAACCAGGTGCAGGCCCAGCAGAACTAGAATCTCAAGTGACGAAAAAAATTGAAGATGCTGTGGCAGGGTTGGGTAATATCGATTACATGATTTCCACCATTAGCGATGGGAATTCTCAGACGACAATTAACTTTGTTTTGGGTACAGATAGCGATCGCGCCACCAATGATGTTCGGAATGCGATCGCTCAAATTCGCCAAGATTTACCCCAAGACATTAACGATCCAATTGTGGAACGCTTAGAATTTTCCGGCGGCCCGGTGATTACCTACGCAGTTAAATCAGATCGGCGTTCTGTAGAAGAGTTAAGCAATCTCGTAGACCAAACTATTAGCCGTGCCTTATTGGGAGTTCGGGGTGTAGCACAAATTCAGCGTGTGGGTGGCGTTGACCGAGAAATTCGGATTAATCTTAATCCAGATCGCTTACAATCTTTAGCGATCACCGCCACTCAGGTAAACGACCAAATCCGCGCTTTGAATATTAACTTACCTGGCGGACGTGCCGAAGTTGGTGGTAGCGAACAAAGTATCCGTACTTTAGGAAGTGCCACCAGTGTGGATATTTTGAAAACCTACGAAATCGTTTTACCACAAGGTGGTTCCGTACCTTTATCTAGCCTGGGAACTGTAGAAGATAAATTTGGTGACGTGCGCCAAGCCGCCCGTTTGAATAATCAACCCGTAGTAGCTTTTCAAGTCTTACGTAGTACTGGCAGCGTTCTGGTGACAGTAGAAGAAGGAGTGAAAGCAGCAGTCAAACAACTAGAAAAAACCCTTCCCCCAGATGTCAAACTGGATTTAATTTTTACTAGAGCCGATATTGTCCGTCAATCCTACCAAAGCACCATTGATGAATTGATACAAGCTTCGGTGCTGGCGGTCATGGTTATTTTAGTGTTTTTGCGGAACTGGCGAGCAACATTAATTACGGCTGTTGCCTTACCCTTGTCAATAATTCCCACCTTCGCAGTGCAGCAAGCCCTTGGTTACACCCTCAACAACATGACTTTGTTGGCATTAGCCCTGGCGGTGGGCAACTTGGTAGATGATGCCGTTGTGGAAATTGAAAACATGGAACGCCACATGGCTATGGGCAAGTCAGCTTGGGAAGCTGCTTTTGACTCTTCCGACGAAGTAGGATTAGCGGTAATCGCCAGTTCAGCCACGATTATTGCAGTGTTTCTGCCCGTTGCCTTTATGGGTGGGATTCCGGGGCAATTTTTTCAACCATTTGGCGTTACCGTTGCCGTTTCCACAATTTTCTCAACTCTTGTCGCGCGGATGGTTACGCCGATGATGGGGGCGTATCTTTTAAAGGAGGCAGAGGGGCAAGGGGGCAGGGGGGCAGAGGGGCAGGGGGGAATAATAAAAATTTTTAATTTTAAATTTACACTTCCAGGTGGTGGGAACGGAAGTAGAAAACTTGGAGATGAAAAGCGTCAAGGTTTTCAACCTTATAGATCGCTTTTACAGTGGGCGTTACGCCATAGATTGACAACAATAGCGATCGCTTTCGCTTTTTTTATTGCCAGTCTGACGCTGGTTCCCCTGATTCCCAAAGGTTTCGTTGATGATGGCGATTTCGGAATTTCTAATGTATCTATAGAATTACCTCCTGGTTCCACATTAGAAGACGTTAACAAAGTAGTCACACAAGCGACTGATATTATCCGCCAAAATCCAGTAGTTGAACGCGTACTAGCAACAGAAGAGATCAATTCTGCTAGTCTTGCGATTAATCTTAAACCCAGAGAGAAACGAAATATTTCCCAAAAACAGTTTGAGGAACAAGTGCGTCCTAACTTTGAGCAAATACCAGGAGCTAGAATTAGTTTTCAAAGTCAGTCACCAGGTGACAGTCGCAAAGGTTTATCAATTGTCCTCAGAAGTGAAAATCCCGCAGCATTGAATCAAGCTGCTGATGCCTTAGAAAAGCAGATGCGATCGCTAGCTGGATTGGTAGAAGTGGCATCTACTGCAAGTTTAGTCAAACCAGAGATTTTGGTAATTCCCAACCCGCAACGGGCAGCAGATTTGGGGGTGACAGTGCAAGCGATCGCTCGGACTGCTTCCCTTGCCACCATCGGCGATAATGAGGCGAACTTGGCGAAATTTAATTTAAGCGATCGTCAAATCCCCATTCGCGTCCAAATCGATCCGCAAGCGCGAGCTGATATCAACACAATCACAAATCTACAAGTCCCCAGTCAAAATGGCAGATTAGTTCCCCTGATAGCAGTGGCAGATATCCGCTTTGGTAGCGGCCCTGCTACCATCAATCGTTACGATCGCGCCCGTCAAGTAGCTGTAGAAGCGAATTTGCAAGGGCTTTCTTTAGGAGAGGCAGTCCAGACAATCAATAAACTACCTGCAATGCAAAACTTACCACCAGGAGTAGTACAGCAACCATCAGGTAGTGCCAAAATTATGCAAGACATTTTTGGTCGCTTTGGCGGTGCATTGGGGCTGGCATTAATGTGTATCTATGCAATTCTGGTGCTGCTGTATAACAACTTTCTCCATCCATTATCGATTATGGCAGCCTTACCCTTTTGTTTAGGCGGGGCATTGGTAGCGTTGATGGTTGCTCAAAAACCCTTAGGAATATATGCCCTGATTGGTATCGTGTTGCTGTTGGGGATTGTCACTAAAAACTCGATTCTGTTAGTTGACTATACCATCATCAACATGCAAGAAGGCAAAACCCAACGTCAGGCGCTCGTTGAATCAGGCGTATCACGTCTGCGTCCAATTTTAATGACTTCTTTCGCAACGATCGCCGGGATTCTGCCCTTAGCATTGGGAATCGGCGTGGGTTCTGAAGTTCGCCAACCAATGGGAATTGCCATTATGGGCGGTTTTACAACTTCCACTCTGTTGACACTGGTAGTAGTACCAGTGATATTTAGCTACATTGACAACTTCCAAACTTGGATTATGGATACAATGCGCTATGGCTTTGGTAAGAAACCATCGCGTCAATAATGCCCAATCAATTTTGGATTTGTAATTTTAGATTTTATAGTGTTTCTCGGCTGAGTCCAATACAGACCTAACAAGAACAGCCCCAACCCATTTAGGTTTAAGCGTAAGTTTTACCCCTGTCTAACCCTCCCCGTATGTATTGGGGAGGGAACTAAATTTTATGTTTCCCCCTTTTTAAGGCTACGGTGTATACACAAGTCTGAAATAGCTGAAAAACCCAAGGTTTTACCCCACTCTAACCCTCCCCTTAGAAAGGGGAGGGAACTAGATTTTCCAGTTTCCCCCCAATACATCGGGGGGATTAAGGGGGGTAATACGACTTGTGTGTACACCGTAGTTCCTTGCCAAGGGGAGGGGTTCTTGAGGTTTAATAAGTAACTAAGCGGACATGATATTACTCAATAAAAAATCAATTTTCTTTGGCAAACTAATAGTAAAACACAATCTGGTTTAGGAGTAATATCATGTCCGCCAAATTACCCATAATAAAAGAACCCCACCCCCAACCCCTCCCCGCCTGCGGGGAGGGGAGACAAAGCACAGCTTTGGCGGGGTGGGGTTCTTCGGGTTTAATAAGCAATCAAGCGGACATGATATAATATCTTTGATGAAAAATATCTTCATCTGTGCAGTTGTCATCTGCGCAACTTGTATTTACCCAATTCAGACATTAGCAGGAGAAAGACCTTCTGCGATTTTTCATGCATTTGACCAGCAGTATACTGATATTGAAAAGTTTGTCTGTGAAATAGGGAAGCAAGGATACTCTCACATTCAAATTTCTCCAGCCCAAAAATCTAATCCTGCTCCAGAATGGTGGGCCCGCTATCAACCTGTAGATTACAGCGTTATCGAAGGTAGAGGTTCACTCTTAAATTTAAAAAAGCTTATTAATCAAGCCCACAATTGTCAGGTCAAAGTGATTGCTGATGTTGTTTTCAATCACATGGCTAATTTAGATGGCAATGATGATTTTGAAGATTTAACTAAATTTTCAGGTCTTTCTATAAATGACTTTAATTGGGATTTAAATCGTCCAGGGAAAAAATCTTGTAGCATTAATTATAGTGATGGCAATAGAGATTCAGAAATTAATTGTTGGTTAGGTGGACTTCCTGAATTGAGATTTACCAATAATGTTAAAAAAATTCAAAAAGCTCATTTAAAAAAACTGCTAGATTTAGGAATTGATGGATTTCGGTTTGATGCTGCCAAGCATATGCCAGCAGATGTTCTTAAAGAGTACATCAGCTATGTGGATCGACAAAGTCAAGGCAAAGCATGGAATTATCTTGAGGTAATCACAGATAGCGACACCAGTGCAGAAAATTATAACTGGATTACTGCTGTCACAGATTTTGTTCTCTACAATTCAATGAAAAATGCCTTCAGCTTTGGTGGAGATTTGCGTTCTCTGCGAGTTCCGACAGCCATAAACGATCCGCGTAGCGTCACTTTTGGCAGAAACCACGATACGATCCGCGATATTAATTCTAATGCCATTAACCCCTATAGCGATCCTTCTGATTCTTTCCTCGCAACAGCATATATCTTGGCGAGAGAAAGTGGCACTCCTTTAATACTCAATTGGGATAATAGAGATGCTGCTTTTATCAAACATGGTGTCAAATTCCGCCAAATTATGCATCAACGAGGAACTCAGGGAAAAAATACCAAAGAAAATGTTTTAGCAGCAATTGATAGTCCGACTGTATTACTAATGGAGCGGGGCAGTGAAGGATTTTTTGTTGTCAATAAAGGGGAGAATAAATTTAATATCTCAGCACTGGATTTGACCTTAACGAATTTAGATGGATGTTATCGGGAACTCCGTAATAATTTTACTGTTGCGATTGAACGTCGCCAAGATGGAAAAAAATTTATCACTCGTTGGGGAAGCTGGAATAGAGGCGGTATGGAAGTTCAAAAACGCGATGCACTCTATTTTATTCGAGAACCTTTTAATCAATGTCAAGTTTAGACACTCCCTCCTGCTCTTAGCTCAACTCTCAATACTGTTTGATTAAGGCAGGAGACGCGATGAATCGCCGTCTCTACAAGAATTAGTTTTTTGTCTTGACGGCAATTTATCGCATCTTGGTGATGATTTATTATTGCAAGCGTACAGATACACTACCTGCATGAGCTGGCAAACCTTCTGCCTCTGCTAAGGTGACAGCTGCTTTGCCTATTGTCTGTAATGATTGTTTGTTACATTCTAAAAAAGTAATTCGTTTGAGGAAGTCGTAGACACTTAAACCAGAGGCAAAGCGGGCAGAACGAGCAGTTGGCAGTACATGGTTAGGGCCTCCTAAATAATCGCCAATCGCTTCTGGAGTATAGCGTCCTAAAAACACGCTGCCGGCACACTTAATTTGATTGGCAAGGAGTTGCGGATTATCCACACACAATTCCACATGTTCTGGAGCTAGTTGATTTAGCAGTGGTATACTCTCGGCTAAATCGCTAACTAGAATCACAGCTGCATAATTTTGCCAACTTGCACTGGCAACTTCTCTGGTAGGTAAATCGGCGAGAATTTTCTCAACAGCCTTTATTACTTGTTGCGCGAAGATTTCGGAATCAGTAATTAAGATTGACTGGGCACTAGGATCGTGTTCTGCTTGCGATAGTAAATCCCAGGCAATCCAATCTGGGTTGTTCTGGCTGTCGGCTACCACTAAAATTTCTGAAGGGCCAGCGATGCTATCAATGCCAACAGTGCCAAAGACTTGACGCTTGGCTTCCGCAACATAAGCATTACCAGGGCCAACAATTTTATCTACTGCGGCAATGCTTTCTGTACCATAAGCTAATGCTGCGATCGCTTGCGCCCCACCAATGCCATATATTTCTGTAACACCAGCAACTTGAGCAGCAGCCAATACGACAGGATTAATCTCACCGCCAGGCATCGGTACTGTCATGACAATTCTTTCAACACCAGCAATTTTCGCTGGTAAGGCATTCATCAACAAAGAACTTGGATAGCTAGCCCGTCCCCCTGGTACATAAATTCCCACTTGCGACAACGCTACCCAATTCAATCCCAGTTTTACCCCGACTGCATCGCTGTAGGCAATATCTTGCGGTAATTGTTTTTCATGGAAAGCCACAATCCTCTCAGCAGCAAATTCCAGCGCAGCCAAGACATCAGCAGGGCATTGCGTTGCGTGTTCGGCAATAAAACTTTCGCTTAGATGCAAAGACTGGAGATTGTTGCGATCGAAGCGGCTAGTATAATCCTTAACTGCGGCATCACCACGCACTTTGACATCAGCTAGAATCTCGCGTACTGTCCCACTAACATCAACTGTAACTTCCCGGCGATCGCTTACAAGGGTATGGAATTTGACAGAAAAATCTTTGTCGGTAGTTTGAAGTAGCTGCATGGACAGTAGCTTAAAAGCAGTGAGGTCAATAATTAGTTTAACTCCTGATTAACTTGCTCGATATGGCTGTGGCTTATATGCATCACTCTTTTCAGATGTAAGCTGAAAGAAAGCCACAAAAGATTATGAGTTAACATCCTATGCAGCAGTCCACAAGAGGCAATTACCGGGATCTTTGGCGGCAGCTTGTTACTTTGGCTGCAATCTTTGGTGCTTTTGTTATCAACGTAGTATCGAACGTTTTTCCGCTCAATGGACTTAGCATCGGGGAAATTTCCAATACTTTGTTTAAAAATGTCTTGATTATCCCTGCTAATTACGCCTTTGCGATCTGGGGGCTGATTTACCTGGGGTTGTTTGCTTTTGGGGTATACCAAGCTCTACCTAACCAACGAGATGAGCCTGATTTACGTAAGACAGGTTATCTGTTAGCGATCGCCTGTGTTGCTCAAAGTATTTGGGTATATCTGTTTCTGTCTCGGCTTTTTGCTTTTTCTGTAATTGCAATGCTCTTGATTCTGTTGCCCCTGATTGCTGTCTATGTGCAGTTAGAAATTGGCAAATCGCGTGTGCCTCGGCTGAAAAAATGGTGTATTCACTTTCCAATTAGCATTTATCTAGGTTGGATTAGCGTCGCGACTATTGTCAATGTAGCGTGTGCCTTGGATTTTCACGGGTGGAACGGTTGGGGGATTTCTCCTGTAATCTGGACTCTCATCATGGTATTGATAGCAACAGCAGTTGCAGCAGTTAGAGCTGATTCGTAAAGAAAATCTAAAGGGACTGTGGATGAGTAAGAGTGGAT